>JAFMDF010000358.1 GCA_017857395.1 Bacteroidota bacterium
GATTTTTGCTTTCTTTAGCCTTCAACTTATTTACAACGTTAGAAGGGTAGCCAACCTATGCTTACTAAGAGAATCATTAAACCAGTTCCCGCTTTCACTATTCGTCAGGATTTTATGCAGCGAGTAGAAAATGTTATTGTCAAAAATTTAGACAATGAAGACTTCTGTATGGCTGATTTACAAGCTGATTTGTATATGAGTAGTTCTCAAATTTATCGTAAAATCAAAAAAGAGACAGGATATTCTCCTTCGGTCTTTACCCGCAATATTCGTTTGCAATATGCCTGTGAGTATATACTACGATCTGATTTATCTTTATCGGAAATTGCTTATAAAGTTGGGTTTAATGGCTTGTCCTATTTTTCTAAGTGTTTCTCCAGAAGATATGGTCTATCACCGTCCAGTTTTCGGGTACAAAAAATCCACTTTTATCAACAACTATAAGTTGATATTGTTAGCAATATCAAAAAACTGGTAGTACAACTTTAGATAATCAGCTAAAAAATTGATATTCCAAAAATTACTATTATTACTTAACAACGCCTAATATCTGTGTCCCTTCATGAATCCGTGGTATTAATTGCTACCACGGATTCATGAAGGGACACGGATAATTATCAGTTTTTCAACTGACGCTCTATTATTCCGATAAAATCGGAAGAATTTATCCTGTCGGGTTACAAGGTTTTTAGACCTTGAATTGTTGAAAATAACTACTGTAAGTATTATGACAAAAATAAACTAACATCTTTTTATCACATAGTCACAATAGTATTTTCACATAGTGAACATAGTTTTACGTATTAGCTGGTTATATTTAGTTCGTAAAACTATGTTTACTATATGTTTTTCACTATGTGACTATGTGGTAAAAACTGCAAAAATTGTTAACTTAATTTTGTCGGATTACTTATCTAGTGTGCCAATAACAATCGGCGAACAGGACAGGCTAAAGTTTGTGTTAGCCGTTAAATCTATATAATCCACAACTTAAGTTACATGTAATCGCCAAATTTGGCGATTACATGTAACTTATATATTAAAAATTATCACCACATCAAAACCTGCTCGCTATCAAATTAGTAGTCATTAATTTTAAAAGAAGTATTTATACTTAAAGCCTGATTAGATGACAAATCGAGCAAATATTACTGTAAATGACAGGAAACACAGGTCAAGTGCAAGATAAGTGCAAACATTTGCAAGATAAGTGCAATGATAATTAAGGAATCTACCCTAACTTTGACACACTTGGATTCGTTTTAGCAAAACATTTTGGATGCTTCTGCAAATAACATAGTATTAAAATAAATAGATTGGTTTGTTGATTTTCTAATGAATAATTACTTTTCAAGCAAAGCGCTTATTTTTTCGGAAAATATTTACGTATCTTCGGAAAGTTTAAGGGCATATTGGGAAGATAACTTATTAATTATCCCTGATTTCTTTTTATTTTGGAATGGAAAAGAAGGACACTACGCAACTGTTATTCATTTTTTTTTCTAAAATTATAATCCATCAGTTTACTACGGAATAAAAGAGGTTATATAAATAAGCCTCACCTCACTACATCTACGCTATATATAGGAGATAAGCCTGAGGTAAACCTCCATTCACAATTTTGAAATGTTTGCTAACGTCTAAAACGTATAGTACACGCTTATAAATTAATGGTACCATATTATATTAATGGTACTACTTTCAGTCGTATATTTAAAACTAAAATTAGTATGAAGAAAACAACCATCCTCTTGCTAGCCATACTTGTGCTTGGCGGCAACCTATTTGCGCAACGCAATATTACAGGGACTATTACAGATATCTATGAAGAACCCTTAATTGGGGCGACTATTTTGGTATCAGGCACTAGTCTTGGTACCGTTACCGATTATGAAGGTAACTTCTCCTTGGACTTACCCGACGGTGTTACCGAAATTAGGGCAAGTTATACAGGTTACCAAGAAATGACGATTACCCTAACTGCTGAATCCAATTATATTATCCAAATGGATGATGATGTGATTGGTTTAGAAGACGTTATTGTAATTGGTTATTCCCCACAAAAACGAAAAGCATTGACAGGGTCTGTTTCTTCTGTAAGGACAGAAGATATTGAAAATGTTCAATTGCCTTCTCTTGAAACAGCTTTACAAGGTAGAGCAGCAGGTGTCCAAGTGGTAAAAAATTCTGGAAAACCTGGCGGTGGTATAGATGTGAACATTAGAGGACGAACCTCTATTTCTGCTAGTAACCAACCACTTTATGTTATTGATGGCGTACCCCTTATTTCTGGTAGCACCTTACAAGAAGGATTGGGTGGCAGCAGTAACAGTGTATTAGCAGATTTAAACCCTGATGATATTGCTTCGATAGAAGTTTTAAAAGATGCCGCAACCGCAGCAATTTATGGCTCTAGGGCAGCCAATGGAGTTGTGTTAATAACCACCAAAAAAGGAAGTACAACAGGTACAAAAATTTCATTGAATGCGTCTTATGGTAATCAATGGTTGCCAAAGAAAATTCCAACCATTGATGGCCCGACCTATATTGAATATATTACCCAGCAATTTGGTTCAAATATTGTTGGTACGGAGGCAAATACCAAATGGCAAGATGAGGTTTTTAGAACTTCTACTATACAAAATTACTCCGCTAACATTTCAGGCGGAAATCAAGCCACTCAGTATTATGCTTCTTTGGGCTATTCGGACGATCAAGGGATTATGAAGAACACTTATTTTAAACGCTATTCTGGTCGTTTGAATGTCAATCATATTGCCACCGATAAATTAGGTTTTAATATGAAGATGGGGTATACCAGTTCAGATAACCGACAAATTCAAAATGATAACAATATTTTTGGTGCTTTAGGGGCTTCTATATTAATTCCCCCTGTAGTGCCAATCAGAAACGAAGATGGTTCATGGGGGTCTGCTTTTGGCATTGAGAATGCAGTAGCAGCCGTTACAGATTATGATAATGTGGTGAATCGAGGTCGGATGATTGCCAATGTAGCAGCCACCTATAGTCTATTAGATAATCTTAGTTTCAAAGCTTCTTTTGGGACAGACCGACTCAATCAAAGTGAAAATATTTATGAACCTCGTACGCTACAATCTTCCAATAATGGCCGAGCCGTGGTTGCCACTTATGTCGATAATCGTTTTATTCATGATTATGTCCTAAATTTTAATGACCGATTGGGTGATGGTGATTTCTCCGCTTATGCAGGGCTTAGTTTTCAGGAAGATAAAATTAATCGAACCTTTACAGAAGCTGTAAATTTCCCAACAGACGGTTTTACAGGTTTGTCTTCGGGCGCAGAACCTGTCACGACTAATGGTGATTTTTCAGGCGATAATCTAAAATCCTATTTAGGGGGATTTAATTATAGTTTTAAAGACAGATATTATGTGACCGCTACATTTAGAGCAGATGGTTCTTCTCGATTTTTAAGAGAACAATGGGGCTATTTCCCAGGCGTAGCATTAGCTTGGAATATAGCGAACGAAAATTTACTACAAGGTAGCGCATTTAGTAGCTTAAAACTAAGAGCAGGTTGGGGACAAACGGGTAATAATGGGATAGGTAATTTTGCTTCCTTACAATTATATGGTGGTGGACAAAATTACCAAGATAGCCCAGGTACTGCTCCTACCCAATTGGGAAATCCTGATTTAAAATGGGAAACGACTACTCAAACGAATTTTGGTCTAGACTTTGGGTTTTTAAAGGATAGAATAACAGGTAGTATTGATTATTATATTAAAGACACTGAAGATTTATTACTAGACCGACCTATTCCAACCACTTCTGGATTTACTTCTGTGCTGCAAAATGTAGGTGCGGTAGAAAATAAGGGAATAGATATAACGATTAATACCATTAATTTTAATCGAGCGAATTTTTCTTGGAGTACGACCTTTACTTTTGGGTATCTAAGAAACAGAGTGACAAAACTAGTAGATGGTATTCCATTTGATGCTGGATTTACTAATAGAATAGCGGAAGGCCAGTCTCTAGGCGCTTTCTTTGGACATCTAACAGATGGTATTTTCCAAAACCAAGGAGAGATTGACAATGCTGCTACCCAACCGAGTGCAGAACCTGGCGATATTAGATTTATGGATATTGGAGGAGGTGCTGGCCCAGATGGCATTTTAGCAACTGCAGATGATTTAGCACCAGATGGAGTAATCAATGATGATGACCGTACTTATATTGGCAAGGCATTACCAGATTTTACAGGAGGGCTTATGAATACGATTAACTTTCATGGTATAGAAGTTTCTGCCTTTTTTCAATTTGCCCAAGGTTTCCAAATTATGAATTATAATAATGTTTTTGCAGAAGGCTTGAATAGTGTTTTTGCCCCTACACAACGTGCTTGGGATAATGCATGGCGGCAAGAAGGTGATCAGACAGAAACACCAAGAGTTGTCCGAAATGACCCGAATGGCAATAGAAGAGATTCTGATAGATTCGTAGAAGATGGAGATTATATTCGTTTGAAAACTTTAACCGTAGGATATCGAATTCCTAAAAAAATGTTAACGAATGTTAAAGGTATTTCTAGTTTAAAAGTATATGCTGCTGGCTATAATTTATGGACGAAAACGAATTACTCTTGGTTTGATCCAGAGGTAAATGTTTTTGATGGCTCGAATACTGCTTTAGGTACAGATTTCTTGACCTTTCCTCAACCACGGTCCATTACTTTTGGAATTAACCTTGGATTTTAAATGTACCCCAGACATTCATTATTGTCTGGAAAATTAGCTCGTTAAATTCATACTCACACAAAAGGGTTTCGATAACCTTAGCGTTAGTTATGAATGCCAATGATTTAGGGTATGTATCTGATACTTTCAGATACGAAAACCCTCTTAGCACCTTTAATACACGCCCAGATATACTTGTCTGGGTTATTAAAAATAATAATATGAAAAAATATATTCTTTTATCAATAATTCTAGCTAGTATCTTTGCTTGTGCAGATTTAGATGAACTAGCTCCAGTCAATTCTATTCCAACAGCGCAAGCAATCACCGATTTTTCTTCTGCCCAAGCAGCGTTAAATGGGGTATATAGCGCCATGCAAGACAATGATGTTAATATGTGGTTAGCTTTGCCACAACTTTTTTCAGATGAGGGTCTATCAACAGGTACTTTTCCTTCCTATTTAGAATACGGAAATCTGAATGTCTTTCCTTCTAATGGATCTGGTACGGGTGCTTTTACTAGCTTATATGACATTATTAATAATGCCAATAACGTTATTGTGCTAGCCCCAACAGTAGAAGACGCAAGTTTTACAGCAGAGAGCAAAAGTGATGTTATTGCTCAAGCTAAATTTGTTCGAGCGCATTGCTATTTGCAATTGGTAACGCTTTGGCAAGCTGTACCTTTAGTATTAGAACCAACCACAGATGTTGGAGAAGTTTTAAATATACCAACTACTGCAGTAAGCGCTATTTATGACCAAATCATTGCGGATTTAACAGATGCTAGTCAAAATTTACTTATAGAAGCAGGGCCTATTGCTGCTAGTAAGCAAGCTGCCAATGCTTTTCTAGCAAGAGTTGCCCTATATCAAGGTAGATGGTCAGACGCTTTGAGTTTAGCAAATACGGTATTGGGCGATGGCTTTGATTTAGCGGCAGTTCCATTTTTGGAAGACCAAATTTATAGCTTAGGTTATACGGCTACAGATGGCAATACATTAAATTTTGTCTATGGGGCAACTAGTTTAGGTGGCCGCTATAATATCGGTCCTTCTCCCGAAATGATAGCTGCTTTTGAAGAAGGTGATATACGTTTTGGCCTAACGCTAGATTTAACAACAGCTCCTAGTGAACCCTTTACTATAAAATATCCAAGTTTTGATGCAGGTATTTCAGGAACAGCTACTGACCCTATCTATTTTATTCGTCATGCAGAAATGGTGTTAATTGCTGCGGAAGCTGCTGCCGAAATGGGTGATTTTGCTACAGCGAATACCTTTTTTAATCAAATTCGAGCAAGAGCGGAGTTAGCACCAATGGATTTAAATGCGACTAATTTCGTGGATGCCATTTTGCAAGAACGTTTTGTAGAATTTGCTTTTGAAGGCTCTTTTAGGTTATTGGATTTGCGTAGGAAAGGGAAAGCAATGGAGGTACTAGGGCCAATTGGTTATGATGCTTGTGATGATGTTTGGCCTTTGCCACAAAGAGATGTAGATAGAAATCCTAATTTACAGCAGAATGATTGTTGTAATTGTTAAAATATTAGCGGTCAGAGATTAATGCAGTAAGCAGTAAAAAGTTGACAGATTGTAGTTTGCAAAGACATAGCGAAATAAGAGACTTATAATTCTGACGGCTTATCTAGAAGCGTAAATATATCTAGTGAGATTATCATTTGACCTAGATATATTTACTTTTCTAGCTGTTAGCAAACAGCTAAAGAATTTCCTACTAATAGCTTTTATACGAATCCGAATTGGATAGTAGCGTTCTCTGAACGTTACTATACTTTTAATTTTCTTTAAAACCCATAACTAACCCGTTCCATCTCCCGCAAATTCTTAAAAGGCCGTTCAGGCTTCAACTCCTTCCCCAAAAACCGATAAACCTTCAACCGAACCTCCTTCGCAAATTTCGTGTCAATTCGATCAAAAGCATGCCCTCCAGGAATGTCTTTGTAAATCTCATACTCAAATTTCTTATCGGCTGCTTTCAAAGATTTAATCAAATGTTCCACTTCAAAAACATTGACATCACCATCATTGGTATTTGTATGAATCAATAAAGGCACATCTTTTAATTTATGCGCTTGCCAAGCAGGAGAACGACGGCGATATTCTTCTACATCTTGATAAGCAGATTTGCCGATATGATGATCCGCAGAATATAAATCTCGATAGCGTTGTGTTTTATAACCCATTCGAGCAATCAAATCACTTACGGGCACACCTGCATAGGCTACTTTATAAGCCTCTGGATAATCAAAAATATTCATCAACGAAATCAAGCCACCATGACTCCAACCAAAAATACCAACTCGGTCTTTATCAATTAAGTCATAATTTTCTAGCATATAATCTCGACTCGCTTTCACATCTTGCACTTCTAAACCACCATAATCTATTTTTTCATAAAAGCCTTTGCCATAACCCGTGCTACCACGATATTCGGCGGCAACTACAATGTACTGCTGCGCCATTAATTCTCGAATAATATGCGAATAGAAGGTGTTGAAATTGCTATGTACGCCACCATGAGGCAAAACCAATAAAGGATATTTTTTGCCACTGTCAATATTTTTAGGAATAAAAACATACGCTTTAAAACGCAATGGATTTTTAGCGCCTTGTCCAGTAGGGTTTTTAATTTTTGCAGGAGGAGGTCCCGTTAATTCCACTTTATCAATGAAAGCAACATCACCTACTTTATTATACCACATAATATCATCCACCGATTTATTAATGCGGTCGAAGCTGTGGCGCATATTGGATAGTTGATTTTTTAATCCTTCAATTTCTTTTTGGAGATCGTCATTTGTTTGCGCTGGTAAGCTAAAAAAAGTCAATCCAAAAAATAAAATGAACAATATTTTTACATGCATGATTAATGATTTTAACGGATGATTAGGCATAAGTTTGATCAAACATAAGAAATAAAAGACGTTTAATTAGTAGAGTAACAAAGTTTTTTTGGAATATTAGTTTCTATTCCTACTCAACTCGCAACTGGTATCCCCCAACCCTTAAAGCGTAATAACTTTTTTATCCACTATCTTCTCCAATAACTGCTCAGAAAACCGTAAAATCTTAGAAACACTAGTAATTCTAGCCAGCTTAAGATTCTTGAAAATTAACAAAGCTTCTCCATTACTTTCAATATGATATACCTCTTCATGTTCTAAAAAGTAAATCAATTCTTTGGTAAAAAATTTGCGAATTTCTTCTTCATTTTCGCCCATCAATAGAAATTGCTTAGAGAAATTGGGGTAGAGGTGAAAATCAATATCCATATACCCAGAGAACGCCATAATTCGGTCGAAAATACGGTCAACGATACCTTCTTTTTCCAAAACAAATTTGGGAATTTCCATCGGTAGAAAAACGACCTGGACAGTAGAATGGTAAATTTCATCCGCAATAGAAGCACCTTCGTGAAAAGTAACATCGGCAATTTCCCAATTAATATTATTTTTTAGATAAGTCCCTGTAATTCGATTATCTTTTCGTTCGATAGGGCGAATTTCAAAAAATTGAAAATTTCTAAGAGACGAAGTATTCCAAGCGACTTGCCTATTGAAGCGAAATCCATGTTCTCCTGCAAAATTGCTTAAGCTAGTTTGTCGAGGCGAATGTTTGGGTTGAAAAGGTTGGTTCATGATTTTAAGGGAGCGATTATGACCAGAAGAAGAAACATGGCGTTCCAACCCAGTTATATTGACTGCTCCACCAGCACGATCTTGTTCTTGTAGAAAATCAATGATATTTTCAAAATAAGTCATGCCGACCAAACGAGTCTTGGATAAATCAATATTAACCGTAGCGGCGGGTAAAATATCTTTAATCAATTTATTGAAGGGTAAAATACCCATAAAATTAGCAATGCCCTTAATTTTGAGATTATAAGCACCATCTGTTTGCTGATTGATAGTCGAGCCTGGCTTAAAAATCATTTGAAAAAATACCTCTATTGGAATCCGAGCTCACTAGTGTTGCGTTAAGAAAATATTTTTTGATGTAACTCATTGTTTTTCAATA
>JAFMDF010000063.1 GCA_017857395.1 Bacteroidota bacterium
ATTATTTTGATAATATTTTATTTTATTAACTAATTTTGGGCGAACCTAGCGATATTTAGATTATTAAATCGAAATTGATATACAAAGGCGAATGAATTCGCCTGTACAAAAAAGATTGCTTTGAAAAACCCTACAATCTCTTCGTCATTTCAACAAATGACTAAAACAAAGAAGATTGTCTCAACATCAACGTTCTTGGATACACTCAGTGATGAACACCTGATTAAAAAAGTACAAGAAGGCGACCACAGTCGAATGGGCTTACTCTATGAGCGACACCATAAAGATTTGTACGCTTACTTCTATCGCTGTACGAGTGATGCGAATAAGAGTGAAGATTTGGTACATACGGTCTTCTTTAAAATTTTGAAAAATTGCCACCAATTTGCTGGTAAAAGTAAGTTTGTTTATTGGTTATTTACCATTGCTAGGAATGTGCAAATTAATGATTTTAGAAAGAAAGACCCTTTGCGACAATCTTATGAAATTAAGGAGATGGACAGTATGAAATATGCGGTGAATAGTCCAAGTGAGTCCCTAGAAAAATTAGAACAAAAACAACTTTTAGAAAGGGCTTTAAATCAATTGTCTCCAGAAAAAAAGGAGGCGATTATTTTAAGTCGATTTCAAGGAATGAAATACAGAGAAATTGCAGAAATCGCTGGATGTAAGGAAAGTGCAATAAAGTCACGGATTCAAAGAGGTTTGTTGGAAATGCGAGAGCTTATAGAGGCTTGGCAGTAGAAGGGCAATTTTCAATTCTTAATTTAAAATTTTCAATTTTCAAAATGGATAAGGCATACAAAAATTCAAATTCAGCTAATTGTTCGGAGGCTATTGACTTATTATTGAGTCAGATGGAAGTGGAGGGTTTTAATAAAAATGATTTTGAAAAATTAGTTCAAAATCATCCAGGCTGTGAAGCAGAACTAAATTCAAATTATAAACTTTGGAGTGATTTAGCTACTTTTGAAACGCCTGAACCAAGTGCCGCTATGAGTCGAGATTTTTATAAGAAACTTAACGAGTATAGCGCAGAGAATAAAGCCGTCTCAACTACTCAAAGTAGTCTATGGAATTGGTTGAAAAATTTGAGCTTAATTGGCAATCCTCAGATGGGCTGGGCTTTAGGATTGGGATTATTCCTCTTCGGCTTTTTTGCAGGACAATTTTTTAAACCAAATCAACAGCAGGCACAAATTGATGCACTGGCCCAACAAATACAACAATTACAGGGCAAACAAATACAAGATACCCGCTTCCAAGTAAATTTACAGCAATCAGTTGCTGGCAGAATGAAAGACATTCAACTGGTTCGGCAAATGGAAAATCCTAATGCTAAAATACTGATGGCACTTAATAAAGCTTTGTGTAATGATCCTAATATTAATGTTCGCCTGAGCGCTATAGAAAGTTTGGTCTATTTTTCTGAAGACCCTGTAGTTATGGAAATTTTAATTAAAGCGATTACCAAACAAACTTCCCCTATTGTTCAAATGGAATTAGCAGAAGTGATGGTACAATTAGAAGAAAAACGTTCTTCAGAAGCTTGGAAAGAACTGTTGGAATCAGGGGAATTGGAATTAAATGTGAAGATGCAATTAGAAGAGTCTTTGCAGGTGTTGTTGTGATACGAGTTGCGGGTTGCGAGTTACGGGTTATATCCAATCTAACCCAACTTGGAGGAACTAGTTGAAATTTGATTATTTGATACTCAAATTCTATTCCTTTTTGAACTCGCAACCCGCAACTCGCAACTCGAACCAACTAAATATAATCACCCACTAATAATTTAAAATAGATTTTACGATGAAAAAATTCAACCTAAGTATCCTACTTTGGGCAGTTACCCTAATGTGTTTACATGCCCAATCCTTTAGCGACGAAAAATCCTATACTTTTGATGTAAGTCAGCTAGATTTATTACGCGTACATAATAAAGATGGGCAAGTCAAAGTTAAAGGTACGACTGGTAGTCGAGCAACCTTACGAGTTAAGCGAACGATTAAATCTGCCAATCTACAAAAATTAGCAGCTGCTAAAACCGAAATCTTTTTAGATAGTGTTAATTTGGATGGCGAATTAATGTTTTTTATCCAATCTCCTGATTATCAATTGGAAATTAATGAAGACGGTCGAGCTTATTATAATTCGTATCAAAATAATTGGAGCGATAAACGGCAAAAATTTCACAAAGTTAAAACGACCTTTAGCATAGAATTAGAAGTGCCTGAACAAACTGTTTTATATATGAGTACCCATCGAGAAGATTTAATCGTCCAAAATATCAAGGCAGATGTGCTGGCGGAAAATCATCATGGCAGCTTGTATTTGGAGAAAATTGGCGGAAATGTGCAAGCCCATACACATCATGGAGACATTAAATTGAACTTAACCAAAGTACCGACTAGAGATGCTATTTTTAGCACGCATCACGGAAATATAAAAGTTAATTTTCCTGACAATTTAGCAGCAAACGTTGAACTTAAAACTCGACATGGTGAATTTTACACAGATTTTGACTATCAAACAAAAGCTATGCCTGTTAGTTTGAATACTAGTAAAAAAGGAACAAAATATAAAATTGGAGGTGGCACGCATATCAGTATTGGACGAGGAGGCCCCAAATTAAATTTTGAAACTTATCATGGCAGTATTTATTTATTGAAATGATTCGAGTTGCGGGTTGCGGGTTCAACAACTAGTCGAATTTGAATATGAAATCTTTAAGGTTTAATTAACTTGTATGGGCGAATTCATTCGCTTTTAGCAAAAAATAAAATATTCACGGCGGATGAGTTCGCCGATACGTTAAAACACAAATATATATATATCATGAAATCAGTAATAAAATTATTCATATTTGCCTTAATAGGCAGTTTATCATTAAGTGCAATTGCTCAAGAAAAGGTGTTAGAAACCTATAATGTTCCCTTAAGCAATCCGAATCAATCAGGAAAATTATTCGTCGATTTACAGAATGGAACGATTCAGGTGAAGGGCTATAATGGAAAAGAAGTAGAAGTCCAATTTATTGAAAGAGGGGAAGATAATCGAAAAAATAAAGATTGGAATTGGGACTGGAATGGTAACGAAGATAAAGACCATAAAAGCTCTAAAAAAGGACTTAAGAAGATTTCTAATAATTACATTGATTTAGAAATTACAGAAGATAATAATAATGTCTTCGTCAAAGGAAGTCATAATCGTCGGTCAGATTTATTGATAAAAGTGCCTCAAAATTTTGCTTTAAAATTAAAAGCACATCATAATGGAGATATTTATGTAGAAAATGTCATTGGAGAATTAGAAATCACCAGCCATCACGGAGAAATTATTATGGAAAAAGTAGGTGGTTCCGTAATAGCCGATACCCATCATGGAGAAATTAGAGCAAGTTTAGTTTCGGTAGTCTCTGATGTGCCAATGGCTTTTAGTACGTATCATGGAGATGTAGACATTACCCTACCTGCTTCCGTCAAATGCGACACAAAAATAAAAACAGCTAAAGGAGATATTTATACAGATTTTGACTTAGATTTAAAAACCATCACAGAGAATAAAACGACTGCTAGTGGTCGGAAAAAAATAAAAATAGGTGGTTGGATGTATGGAAAAATTGGGGCTGGTGGTGAGGAGTTTTTATTTAATACGCATCATGGAGATGTCGTGATTCGGAAATTATAACAATTTTCAATTTTCAATTTTCAATTTTCAAAGGGTATCAATTGAAGACCTTGTTTGAAAATTGAAAATTGAAAATTGAAAATTACGAATGTTTCAACACTCCATTCATAGAAACCTTCTCCGTAGGCGTCCGTCCCGGATATTCTTTCAAAGCAGCTTCTAAACAATCCATTGCTTTTTCAATCGTTTCGGTATTTAATACATAAGCCAATCGAACTTCTTGCTTGCCTTTTCCAGGCGTCGCATAGAATCCACTAGCAGGCGCTAACATAATGGTAGAATTATTATGTTCAAAATCCGTTAATAGCCATTTACAGAATTTTACAGAATCATCAATCGGAATTTTAGCTAAAATGTAAAAAGCACCCTTTGGTTTTTTGCAGATAACATCATCCATATTCGCTAAGCGATTATAAATAACATCCCGTCTTTTAACGTATTCCAATTTTACTTCATTAATGTAAGCATCACTTACATCTAGGGTCGCCTCGGCTAATACTTGTCCAAAATGCGGTGGACTTAATCTAAACTCCGCATATTTATTGACATTTTCTAAGATATGTGGATTTTTAGAGACCAAAGCCCCTACTCTAGCACCACAAGCGGAAAAACGTTTAGAAATAGAATCAATGACCACTACATGTTGCTCTAATTCTTTGAAATTCAAGACAGAATAAAAGTTATCTTCGTAAGAAAACTCTCGATATACTTCGTCCACAAAGAAAAATAAATCATTCTTTTTGACAATTTCTCCTAATTGTGCTAATTCTTCTTTTGTATAGACACAGCCTGTTGGATTATTTGGATTACAAATAAAAATAGCCTTAGTTCTTGGAGTAATGCAAGCTTCAAATTCTTTGGCACTTGGCAAAGCATATCCAGTTTCTATCGAAGAAGTAATCGTTACAATCTTGACCCCTGAGACATAACAAAAAGCATTATAAATGGCATAAAATGGCTCTGGTATAATCACCTCATCTCCTGCATCCAAGCAAGAAAACATCGAAAACAAAATACCTTCCGAAGCACCATTCGTAATAATAATGTCTTCATAAGATAAATCCGCTCCGAATTTTTTATAATAGTTAACTAACTTTTTTCGATAAGAAGTAAAACCTTTAGAAGGGCTGTAAGGAACTATCTTATCAACAGAGTCTCTAACGGCTGCTAATGCCACAGGTGGCGTATTAATATCTGGATTTCCAATATTTAGGTGATACACATGTTTCCCTTTGGCTTTGGCGGCATCTGCATAAGGCCCTAAATGTCTAATAGGGGAAGTGTAAGCGTCTTTTCCTCGACGTGAAATAATTGGCATAATCTACTGTTTTTTTGTGGTACACGGTTGACAATGTACGGTATACAGTTAATTGAGTTACTCAAATCAACCGTTTTTCGTTAGCAAGTATTTATTAATGTTTTTTTCCATGGTTTCTTGTACACCGTCAACCGTGTACCGTCTACCATTAAAACACAAAAGACCTATCATGCGAAGCACAACTTTTTCAAAAGAACAAAAGTTCGGTTAAAAAGTCATAAAGTAGGTTCTACATGATAGGTCTTCTTAGAAACGTATGCGGCAAATATAATAGGAATTTTAATTAGAAGAAATACCCTGAATCATTATTTTTTCAATTTTCAATTTATAATTTTCAATTTTCAATTTTCAAACGGGCTCAGAATGATAGAAAGTGGCTGTAGATTAAAGCTTATTCAATAATCATTCTTCTAAGAACGCTAGGTTCGCCCAAAATTAGTTAATAAAATAAAATATTATCAAAATAATATTTTGATTTATGTTTAAAATGCAGAATTTTATTTATTTTAAATAAACTCTTTTCAGGTTATTATTTTAGGGTTAAAAATAATATTTTAATTATATTTATTTAATAAAAATAAATACGAACAAAATACTGTTTTAAAGATAAAAATACTTTTAATACAGAATATTATTTCGTGTAATTTATGTATTAATCAAAAATTTGAGCGAACCTAGCGTAAGAAACGATAAAAATAAGTCTATCAATACCTTCAGATTCTGGTATTTATCACTATTTTAAAATTTTAATCCTGATAACTCTCATGGACTAAATTGAAAATTGTCAAAACAGAAGCTATTCTATTTTATAAAAAACACTTCCTTATTGTCTTTAAATCGATTATTGAATGGGAATAAGTTATTTCGCTACTGCATGCTTTTTGAAAATTGAAAATTGAAAATTATAAATTGAAAACGGGTGGACATCGTAGATTTAAACAGCTTTTACTGCAAAATATTAACATAGAATGGGTGAATTAACAAAAAACTCCTTTTCTTTGCAGCTTATTTTTAGAAAATCAAGTAAAACCGTATTTCTATAATCAAATTTTTTCTGGTAGAAAGTTATACTAAAGTGTTGAACAACTTTAATTTAAGTAAGAAATTTTAAAAAATTGTTTTATTGTTAAATTGTTTTATTGTTGATTTAAGTGACATACTATCAACAATATATCAATAAAACCATATAACAAATTATAAAAGTTAAATACTCAAAATTAATCATCGTGCTTCTTCAACTAAAAATAACGCCCCTACTAGATTTATTTTTAAATTGAAAATTAACAATCATGGCTAAATTAGATTTTGGCGGAACAGTAGAAAACGTAGTAACCAGAGATGAGTTTCCAGTAGAAAAGGCAAGAGAAGTACTTGCTAAAGAAACCATTGCTATTATTGGCTACGGCGTACAGGGCCCAGGACAATCAATGAATCTTCGAGATAACGGTTTTAACGTCATCGTTGGTCAAAGAAAACCATCTAAATCTTGGGACAAAGCCGTAAATGACGGATGGGTACCAGGTGAAACACTATTTGAAATTGAAGAAGCTTGTGAAAAGGCGACCATCATTCAATATTTATTATCTGATGCAGCGCAAATCGCATTGTGGCCAACGATCAAGAAGCATTTGACGCCAGGGAAGGCATTGTACTTCTCTCATGGTTTTGCGGTAACTTATAAAGAAAGAACAGGCATCATTCCTCCAAAGGATGTAGATGTTATTTTGGTTGCACCAAAAGGTTCTGGAACTAGTTTAAGAAGATTATTCGTAGCAGGTAGAGGATTAAACTCTAGTTATGCTATTTTCCAAGATGCAACAGGTAACGCTTTTGATAGAGTTGTTGCTTTGGGCATCGGTGTTGGTTCTGGATATTTATTCGAAACAACTTTCAAAAGAGAAGTATTTAGTGATTTAACTGGAGAAAGAGGTACTTTAATGGGTGCTATTCAAGGGTTATTCGCTGCTCAATACGATTTATTGCGTTCTAGAGGACACTCTCCTTCTGAAGCGTTCAATGAAACAGTTGAAGAAGCAACGCAGTCTTTATATCCTTTAGTTGCAGAAAATGGAATGGATTGGATGTATGCCAACTGTTCTACAACTGCCCAAAGAGGTGCTTTAGATTGGTGGAAGAAGTTTAGAGATGCAACTCGTCCAGTTTTTGAAGAATTATATGATAGTGTTGCGACTGGAAATGAAGCACAATTATCTATTGATTCTAACAGTAAAGAGGATTACCGAGAAAAATTAGAGGCAGAATTGGAAGAATTAAGAGAATCTGAAATGTGGAGAGCGGGTAGAACCGTACGTAGTTTACGACCTGAAAATGCTTAATTGATTTTATTTTAAATCAATTGTATAATAGATAAGATATATTAAGCCGTTCCATTTTTTGGGGCGGCTTTTTTATTTTTGTTAGGACCACTAATAATATTGGGTGCATTTTTTAAAAAAATAGGGTTATTTTTGTAAATAATAAGCTTATTTATTAGGCTGTATAAAATCAACAATTAAATGTCAACTAAAAGAAATGTAAGTACTGAATTACAAGGCATTACGCACTTAATTACGGATGCTACACTGGGCATAACAGACTTGGTAGAAGCCATGCATAAGCGAGTAGTCCATCCTCCCCTTTTACCTTCTACCCCAATTCAACAGCTAATTACCAATATTGCTAGTATCACTTTTAAGAATATCAGATGGAGTACTCGGTTAATTAGCAGCGGAGTAAATAAAGCTTTGAGCCAATTAACTACTGTTCTTGGAGAGATGGAAAATACGGATAAAAAAGAAGCATTACAGGCCGTTTTAAACGGAGTAGTCGGTGATTACTTGGAGGAAAGTAAAAATCCTTTAACCATTACGATGCAATTTAGGCATCAAGCAAAGGCTATTTCGCTCGATAGTAAAAGCCTTGAAAAAGCATATCCGAGTATCAATGGAAAAATCCTCTTGATGGTACATGGTTCTTGCATGAATGATATTCAATGGACTCGAAAAGAACATAACCACGGGACTACATTGGCAGACGAATTACATAAAACACCTATTTTCTTACATTATAATAGCGGTCGTCATATTTCAACTAATGGGCAAGATTTTAATAAACTATTAGAAAAACTAGTACAAAATTGGCCAGTTCCAGTTGAAGAATTGGTCGTTATTGCGCATAGTATGGGCGGATTAGTCTCCCGAAGTGCGATTAATTATAGCCAGCAACAGCAAAAATCGTGGACAGGATACCTCAAAAAAATTATTTTTCTGGGCACTCCACATCACGGTGCGCCATTAGAGCAAGCAGGTAATTATTTAGATGTCGTTTTAGAAGCTATTCCTTATGCAAAACCTTTTGCACGTTTGGGAAAAATTAGAAGTGCTGGCGTAACAGATTTAAGGTATGGCAATCTATTAGCTGAGGACTGGCAAGACAAAGATCGTTTTAAAATGCAAGGAGACAACAGGCAAAGTATTTCCTTACCTGAACGGGTTGAGTGCTATAGCATAGCAGGTACTGTTGGTGAAGCGACTAAATCTGCCTATTCTCAATTACGAGGAGATAACATGGTACCTGTAAAAAGTGCTTTAGGGCAGCACGAAAACCCTGCTAAAAATTTAGACTTTAAGCAAGAAAATACTTGGATTGCCCATGATACCAATCATTTAGATTTATTAAACAATCCTGAAATCTATACTAAAATTAAGGCTTGGGTAGCTTGATGAAGGTTTAAAATAGCTTCAAAAAATAGCTTATAAAAATAAAAAAGCAGGACATTCTAAAAGAGAATATCCTGCTTTTTCATAGATTAATATGGTAAAATTTAGCTTACAGTAAAGACTGCAATTTCATCGCAACGCTCATATCTCCATCCACTTTAATTTTTCCACCCATAAACGCCATCATTGGATTTAAGTCTCCGCTAGTCAAAGCTAAAAAATCGTCTTTATCGACACTAATGGTGCAATCTGCATCTTTATCTTCCGAAGTAACAGCATTGCCATTATTACCGTCGATATAAATAAATTCACCACCCATGTTAAATTTTAACGTATTTCCTATTGGCGCTACAGCTGCCGCTTTTTTTGACATTTCGCCTACGATCAAAGAAAGATCCATGTTTTAAATTATTATTATTTGATTGTTTAATTGTCATATTGATATATTGTTTTACAGTTACTACCAACCATATAACAATGCAACAATATAACCATACATTTTTAAGACTTTAAGCGACCTTTTCGGTCACTTTTTCAGCTACCTTTTTTGCAACTGGTTTAACAGGGTTTGCTATTGCGCTATTTGGTTCAGCACCTAATCTTTTCAAAATGATACCTGCGTATTTAGTTGGCAACAAACGAACCATTCTGTCTATGAATCGAGCATCTGAACCAATTAATAACCTAGGCTTTACTTTTTGAATAGCTTTGATGATTTGAGCCGCTGCATCAGCTGCTGTAGTTCCATCGCCACCTTCATCAAAAGCCCTAGCCATTTCTGCCTTTTCTGCTTCCGTTACCGTACCTGGTTGATGTTCGACATTTCTAACAATGTCTGTAAATATTCGACCAGGGTGAATGGATAAAGTGCTTACCTTAGATTCTTGAGCTGCTAATTCTAAGCGCAAAGATTCGGTGAATCCTTTAACCGCAAATTTAGCCGCACAATAAGGGCCTTGCGTAGGAAATCCCATGATGCCAAAAACACTAGACGTATTCGCAATTACCGCCTCTGGGCGAGTTTGCATGTGTGGTAAATAGGCTTTTGTTCCGTAAACTACGCCCCAGAAATTGATGTTCATTAACTTCTCAAATTCATCATAAGGTGCATCTTCCACATTATAGCTTGGCAAAGCAATTCCTGCATTATTAATTACAATATCTACCTGTCCAAAAGTATTCAAAACCTCATCCTTAAAAGCATAGACCGCTTCTCGATTGGCTACATCATATCGTTTGGCAATACCTGTACCGCCATTCTTTTTGACAATATCCAATGTGGCTTGCAAATTATCTCCATTCCAGTCATTTAAAGCGACTTTCGCCCCTTTTGCTGCTAATTGGATGGCTAATTCTTTGCCCATTCCTGAGCCTGCGCCTGTGATGACGGCTACTTTTCCGTTGAGGTTTTTCATGACTTTTTTTTAGATGTCAGAAGTCAGACCGTCAATTACATTGACTGTCAGAAGTCAGATAAGCACTAAGCAATCTGACTTCTGACAATGCAATGGTCTGACTTCTGACCTCTTAAAAAATTAATATCCTAATTTATTCAATACTTTCTGTAAAGTATCTTTTTTCAAATCATCTACGGTAGCGGAGACACCAATTGAATTAGCATAAGCCACTAATTCTGGTTCTAGCATCTTCTTGATTTCTGACATACCTAATTTAGCTGGCTGTCCACCATTAGCTGCAATGCGGTTCTTTCCGTAGAAAGTTTTACCTTCTGCTGCCATTTGGCGTAAACTTGCTGGAACGGTCCATCTAGCACCAAAACGTGCTGTGTAATCATCACAATCAGCAATGAATTGATCCAAACCAACATAGTCGATATAAGAAATAGCACCACCTGTGTAAGGAGGGAAACCAAATCCTAATAAAGACCCAACATCTCCGTCTTTAGTCTTTCTTAAAACACCTTCATCGAAGCATCTATAAGTTTCTAAAGCCATTCTATGCAATAATCGTTTTCCGATAGTTGCCGAATCTAAAGTATTCACATTAGATGGGAACATTTCCTCCAATCCAGGCCAAAGCGTCTTCGTTCTACCTTCGTAATCGTAGTACCCTTTGCCATTCTTTTTACCATGACGACCTAAATCTACTAATTTTTTCGTTAATTGGTAAACTTTTTCTGTCTCCGCATCTCTTTCTGGCATTTCTCCCATCACATGTAGCCCTAGAGTATGCGAAACTTCATCCGTTACGGCTAAAGGCCCTACAGGCATACCAATATGCTTAGCTACATTTTCTATCATTACTGGTGGTACGCCCTCCATTAATAAATGAGCGCCCTCAGAAGTATAAGTACCAAAAGTTCTAGAAGTAAAGAACCCTTGCTTATCATTCACCACAATCGGCACTTTTCTAATCGCTACTACATAGTCAATAGCTGCTGCTAAAGCTCTGTCAGAGGTTTTTTCTCCCACGATAATTTCTACCAAAGGCATCTTATCTACTGGAGAGAAAAAGTGAATGCCGATAAAGTTTTCTGGTCTTTCTGATGCTTTGGCCAACATCGTAATCGGCAAAGTAGAAGTGTTAGAACCGTAGATTTTATCCGCACCTAAAACAGCCTCGGTTTCTTTCGTTACTCTAGCTTTTAGGTTTCTATCTTCAAAAACTGCTTCAATCACCATATCACAACCTGCCATATCATTAGGGTCAGTTGTGGGGTGGATTCTATCTAAAATAGCTTTTGCTTTTTCTTCGGTACTTCTACCTCTAGAAATTTTCTTCTTTAAAATAGCTTCAGAATATGCTTTTCCTTTCTCTGCCCCTTCTATCTTCACATCCTTCAACATTACTTCCATGCCTGCAACCGCAGAAACATAAGCAATACCAGCACCCATCATTCCAGCACCTAACATTCCTAACTTCTTAATCTCGTATTTATCATGCCCTTTAGGCTTCATCTTTCCTTTCTTCGCTTCATTAATCGCAAAGAATCCAGTTCTAATTAAGTTTTGTGCTTCTTTAGAATAAAATGCCGAAATAAATTGACTTGCCTCTACTTCAATGGCTCTATCAATTGGCATTTGCATGCCTTTGTAGATAACAGTCATGGCATATTTAGCAGCAGGATAATTTCCACCTGTTTGCTTTCTTACATTACCAATACCGCCCATCAAAGTTTGCACCCCTCCTGGAGACATAATGCCACCACCTGGTACTCTATATTTTTTATTATCCCAAGGTTGTACGGCACTTCCACCTTCTAAAACATAAGCTTTTGCTGCTGCCAATGCCGCTTCTGGAGAATCCACAACTGCATTAATCAACCCAGCTTTTAATGCTTTGTCAGGTCTAACTTGCTGAGATTGCAAAATTGCCATCATTGCTCCTTGAATCCCCATCAAATAAGGTGCTTTGGAATTACCCATTCCACCAGGAATTAATCCTAATTGTACTTCTGGGAAACCAATCTTAATCTTTGGGTTATTTACTGCAATTCTATGGTGACAAGTCAATGCCAATTCCAATCCACCACCTAAAGCGTTACCATTGATAACTGCTACAAATGGCTTTCCGCCTTTTTCAAATTCTCTTAATTGTCGATTTTGACCTAATAAGCCATCATACATCGCTCTTTTATCTTCTGGCGGATTCGCTAATTTTCGCAAATCTGCACCAGCCATAAAATCTCTATGGCTAGAAGTTAAAATCACTCCTTTTACAGAATCATCTGCAATTGCCATTTTGGCAACTTCATTATAAGGTACGAAGAAATCTTCGCTAAATAAGTTGGTTGGGTGGTTCTTCATGTGAATGTTCACAATCGCCACGCCATCGTCCCCAACTGAATATTCTAGAATATCGTTTTTAATTACCGTTGACATTTTTTTGTTTTTAGAAGTCAGAAGTCAGACCGTTTATTTCATAAACTGTCAGAAGTCAGACTTGGCTTTCGTCTAATTAGAAAAATATTAATTTAAACTTATAGACTATACACCTTTTGATTTAACAAAATATTTACTAGTTTTAAAACTATTTTTTAACTAAACAAAACTATAATGAGACATAACTTTAAAAATCTCGAAATTTGGAAACGTTCAAGAAAATTAGTCAAAAATGTTTATTTGACAACTAAAACCTTTCCGCCAGAAGAAAAATTTTCCTTAATATCTCAAATGAACAGGGCTGCCATTTCTATACCTTCAAACATAGCTGAAGGTTGTGGTAGAAGTACAGATGCTCAACTAGTTTACTTTTTGGATATAGCCATTGGCTCAAATTGTGAATTAGAAACCCAATTTTATTTGGCTTATGATATTGAATATATTTCAGCCGAAACTTTGGATAAGTTCACCGATGAAATTGCTCAAATCAGAAGAATGACTATAAGGTTTAGTGATAAATATCGTAAGTAGAGGTCAGGAGTCAAACCGAAAATTAAAATTTATTGTCAGAAGTCAGACTTGAGACGGGTTCAACGTCACGTATCTGACTTCTGACAGTTTATGTAATAAACGGTCTGACTTCTGACTTCTCTCTAAACTCGCTCGATAATCGTCGCAATACCCATTCCGCCACCAATACAAAGCGTCGCCAAACCAGTACTTAAATCACGTCTTTCTAATTCATCCAACAAAGTACCAGTAATCATACAACCCGTAGCACCAAGTGGGTGACCTAAAGCAATTGCACCACCATTTACATTGGTAATAGAATGGTCAACCCCTAAATCTTCCATGAAACGCATCGCAACTGCTGCAAAAGCTTCATTGATTTCGAATAAATCAATATCAGATTTGTGCATACCTGCTTTCTTCAACGCTTTTCTACTTGCTGGAGCTGGGCCAACTAACATGATTGTTGGATCCGTACCGACAACACCTACGGAACGAATTCTCGCTCTTGGCTTGATGCCCATTCTTTCGCCAATCTCTTTATTACCAATCAAAGCAATCGCCGCACCATCCACAATGGCAGAAGAGTTCCCTGCGTGGTGTACGTGATTAATAGCTGCTACTTCTGGGTATTTTTGAATCGCTACATCATCAAAACCAGCCATTTGGCCCATCATTTCAAAAGATGGCTTTAAGGTACCTAAAGAATCTGCGGTTGTACCAATTCTTATATTTTCATCTCTATTTAACAAGACAAATCCATTTTCATCTTTAACATCAATTCTTGAGCCTGCGAAATAACCTGCTGCTTCTGCTGCTGCTGCTCTTTTTTGAGACTCTGCTGCAAATTCATCGACCATTCTTCGAGAATAGCCAAATTTTGAAGCAATCAAATCGGCAGAAACGCCCTGAGGAATTGCATATCCTGGCATAGCTACTGCTGGATCCATCATCATCGCTCCTCCATCGGACCCCATGCTTACTCTAGACATAGATTCAACTCCACCAGCTAACATTAAATCTGTAAAACCAGACTTTACATAAGCAGATGCTTGGTTAATTGCTTCTAAACCAGAACCACAAAAACGGTTTAAAGAGACCCCACAAAGGTGATCGCCATAACCAGATTGCTGTGCTGCTGTCTTAGCAATATTTGCCCCTTGGTCTTTTACTTGCGTAACACAACCACAAATGAAATCTTCAACCAGCTTAGGGTCAAAATCATTTCTCTCGGTTAGAGAATCCAAAAGTGTTACCAGTAATTGAGTAGGCGTAACACCCATTAAAGCTCCTTTCTTATTGCCCTTTCCTCTTACAGTACGGACAACATCATAAATGTAGGCTTCCATGATTTATTGATTATTGATTATTAAAATTAAAGACTATTATCCAGTAACTTCCCGTTACTTGATAATTTATTTTTATTTAAAAATATATTACTACTGGACATTGGATTCTTGATGCTAGATTCTTGATAGGTATAGAAAGCATCCAGTTTCTATAAAACACTAAATATCAAACAGTTAAAAAATGTAAAATTGGCTAATTGATTGTTCTAGTGTCTAATATCCAGTATCTAGAATCAAAATGTCCGCTAGTAAGTAAAAATATTGTATACTTGTTTCAAATTACTGAATATCAATAAGTTATCCGGTAATTATTTTCTGCGCTTCCGCAAAAACTTTTCGATAATTTTCTATACCCTTTCGAGTTAATTTAGGATAAATCATATCCCAGATAGTAAATTCTAATTGCTCCTCTTCTTCTAAAGTACAAGTCTTATCTCGTATCTCTAATTGGTTCAACCAAAAAGTCATAATCATCCACATTGCATGCGCTAATCGGTCATATTCTCCTTCTACTTTTTCTGGTCGCATATTCCCAGAACCCACAGAATATTCTAAAGTCCCTTTGACATATTCAATCGTTTTTTGCATGTATGCTCGATGCAACTTAGCAATTTTAGGATAATTTCGTAAAATATGGGCTGTATCGATATACATAAATAAGTATTTTTTACCCAATCGAGTAAATAACTTATTTTGCTTGTAAATTTTATCTAGGGAAGGAATTTGTTGAACGCCACTTAATATCTCATCTCGCTCTGCTTCCATTTTTTGGAAAGCTTCTTCAATGATTACATCCTTATTTTTATAATGGTAAGCTAGATTGCCTGTACTAATACCCACCGCTTTAGCAATGTCTCGTAAAGTGGTTTTATTTAATCCTTCTCGATTGAAGAGTTGAATAGAAGTGGATAATATTTTTTCTTTAGTTGTTAGCAGAGTATCCTAGTTTTAAATGGTGGTATAAGAAAGTAGAATATTTACAGGTTTCTAAATTGAAGCGCCAAATTAGAACAAAAAATCTAATTTTAAAAGTTAAATTTGGATTTATATACTAATTAACTGATTTATTTTTGAAATGTTGTTGAGAAAAGGTTTTTTCAGGGACAAATATTACCTATTCTTATTTTCTTCTATCAACAAAGTAGATTGTGTGTAAAAAAGAAAAACCCGAATCCCTACAAAAAGGAATTCAGGTTCAATACTTTTTTTACAAAATATTTCTTTTAACAGCACTTAAGCCTGCTCTAAAATATGCCAATCATGTTCTTTCAAGGAAGCTTCAATTGCTGCTCTTTGTTCGTATAATTTTTTTGAAAAAACGACTATTTGCTTACCGTTACTTTTCCGAATGATAATACCTGATTTGTCTCCAAAATTAAAAATACGGCTTCGATGACCAAAATTCATCGCCCAACCTGTGCATAATTCTGCTTCCGTTACTTGAAAGAATTCAATGCTTTCAATTTCTGCTTTCGTTACTTTAAGCTGCGCCCAAGGTAAAGGGTCAATTTTAAAAGTCATCTTTTTAGGACTGATTCTAATCTTTAGTTTTAAAGTCTTGTAGAATAAAATAGCCCCAATAATTGATAGCCCTAAAAGACTAAGTGTTGTTGCAGGAACGCCGAGTTCCAAAATAAAATAAGCGGTAATAATTTTATAGCCCATTAACGCCCCAATTACTCCTAAAAGACCTATAGAAAATACATCATGATACTTTTGGTCTTCCTTATATAACTTTGCCATAATAAAAAATTTTAACTGTTTTGCCCCGTCGATTTATCTATAATATTCCTACTAACAAAACAATGATGAATGATTAACTTTTGTAAATTTACGTTAATTTTACATTAAATTTACTTTAAATTAATAACTAGTTTACATTAAGTTAACATTAAAATAAACGTTTAGGGTAGTTAATTAATTGTTTTCTGAGATAAAATAAATAACAATCTAAAAAAATATTTTTCATCAAATAAGTCATAAATAATTAACAGTCAACTATTTAAGAGCATAATAAGTTCCAATAAATACTAGATAATCTGCTAAAAAATTAATGTAGTAAAACGTAATCTTTAATATTATAACGTCTAATATCCGTGTCCCTTTATTATTTTTAAGGGTTTTCTTATAAAAATCTCAGTACCTAAAAAATTAAGTCAAAGACTTGAAAAATATCGACTCGAAGATACAATCTTCGAATATCGGCTCCAAAGTTGGATTGAAATTCGATGCCGATGGTCGAAGTTTGCAACTTCGACCCAGTATTTTTCATGTTTTCAACATGATTTCCTGTAAAATCATTTTTATAAGAAAACCCTTTATCATTTTTTTACTGATGCTCTAGTTATGTCTAATAGGTGCAGGGGACAATTTTTCCTCAAAAGTCTCCTAACCTAAAATTTGATTCCATAAAATCGAAATACTAGCCATTAAAAACCCCAAACCTATAGTCAATAGATTTGGGTTTTAATAAAAATATCCTAATTATTTATTTGAGAATAATCATTTTTTTAGTAGCCAATTCTGTATCCGTTTGTAATTGATAGTAGACTAGCCCTTTACTATCTAAATCCTTAGTTTGTAAGCTAACTTGATTTAATCCCTGCTCCCCTACTCCATTAATATGATGTAATATTCGACCATTTAAATCTATTACTTTCAACACATAATTTTCTTGCGTAGGCAATTTAAAACCAATCGTTGTCCAATTATCAGTTGGGTTTGGATGACTTTGCAATAATTCAAAATTTGTAGTGACTTTTTGCCGTTTAAAGTTAAGGGTTACTGCTTGAATCGTTCTATCAACAGCATAAGCCTCTGCACTTATTTTTTGAGAATTCAATTTTATAAAATCACTAATTAGCCCAGTACTCAAAGCCTTAAATTTAAAAGTAAGGAGTCTTTCTTTTCCTGTAGAAATACCATTCCAAGAAGTTACGATTTGATGCGGATTGACTATATTCCAATTTTGAGCAGTCAACATATTTTCTTTTAGGTCTACTAATTCCAATGCTGGGAAATCAAGTGAAAATTGAAAACCATTGTATTTTTTAAGATTTGTTACTTCTAATATTACTTCAAAAAATGTCCCTGCTTCTACTAGCTTGTCTTGAATTTCAATAGCCATTTTCGTTAATTTATTTCTAGGCTCAGTAGATTCATCGGTCATTAATAAATTGGGGATTGCCGTTCCATTAACATCTCCAATCTTAACCCCCACAAAATTAGCTTTTAGGTTTTGATTTTCAGTATGGTCAATTACCATTGACTCCGAAAACTTCTGTGATAAAGAAGAAGATATATCTGAACCAAAATTATGTCTCGCATCTATAAATCGCCAAGAAGTATTATCCTTAAATTCAAAAGTTTTACTTAAAATCAATTGGCGTAATTGCAGCATATCAAAAGCGGTAATATTGCCCGATTTATTGACATCTGCGGCAATATATTGATAAGCCGATGTAAAATGTTTAATGTTTAAAATATGCTGATTGATGAGGACTAAATCATAAGTGGAAACCCCATTCGTCACATCTGTATTTTTTTCAGGAGTAATGGTGTATATCTTTCCTTTTGATAAAGCAAAATTATATTGACCAAATTGAGCCGTACTAATTTTATCAGGCTGTCCGTCCGTAGACGCCCTAATCGTAACGGGTTCTAAAAATTCCCCATTATCATTAGTTATTTCTCCTGAAATCATAATTTCATCCGACTCACAATCATTATTATCAGGGTCACTTAAAATCAGTACATCTCCCCAACAAATATTTGTATTTCCGTGAACATCCGTCGCTTGTAAAAAAATGCGGATGGTATTCCCTACGTCTTCGCAATTTATATTGATGAATGGTCCAAATGTACCTTCTTGATCAGAAAGACTTATTCCCAGATTGGCAATACCACAATTATCAGAACTGCCCGCATCAAAATCTACTGCCTGAATTAAATCTTCATTAGACCGTAAGGCAATATTTAGTTGATTATTACAACGAGCCTGTGGTTTTACAACATCAACAATAGATAAAACAGCTACGTGAATATTCCCCGGTATTGGCTGAAAATCGGCATTTACTGCATCAAATCTTGATGTTTCATTCCCATCTTGGTCCTCCGCGTAATATAAAACAAAATATTTACCAACTCCTAAATTGTAAAATTGCCCGCCATTTTGGTCATTTTCTTGCAATTTAGCACCTATATTTCCATTTGACTGAATAGCTCTTAATTCTGTTCTATTCGCAACTACGGTTCCACAAGCATCATTCCACGCTGCGCCCAATAAATTAACCTCACTCCGCTGACATTCAAATAAATTTAGAGAAAATCGCATAGTATCAGGCCCTGCTGTCAATTCTGGTTCTGCATCATCTACTATTTTAATAATCTGTACAAAAGATTGAGTCCGTTGCGGTGTAGGGGAACACCAATCTAACCATTTCCAAGTACGAGAGATTTTTTGTGTTTTACCAATTGTTTGAATCAGTTGATCTTCATAAAAGGTAGCGTAATGGCAATTCGTTTCTTGACTTGGCAAAATGTACTCAATACTATCATTAGGTATCGCTGAAAAAGGAGACACATACCAAGGTGCTAAATTTTGCTTTGTAAATCGAGGACTTCCGTCTGGGTTTGTCAATGTTAATAATGCCGCTGGCGTAATACTGTCCCCACATTTCACTTCAATAGTAGGTATAGTAGGCATAAATAATGTATCGGGTCGAACGTTAATAAATGCCTGAGGGCAGCTTTCATTCGTATTCCCATTACTATCTGTTGCCTTCCACCTTCTGACAGTAATGCTCTCAAAAGTAACTGGAACATTCCTTGACAAACTGATAATAGAAGACCCTGAACCTGTTAACATAAAGATACCAGGAGTGGTTTGAATAAAATTATCGAGGGCTAAAATATCTTGTAACTGATTTACTTCCGCAGCAGAATATTGACCACACGCTCCATATTCTACTTCTTCATAACTGGTTGCTATTATTTCATTACAATCTAAAAAATTGGGCACCATATCAGGTATAGGTTCTGAACAAAGCAATCCAATTATATTCGGCCCTATACACTGAGGTACTTGAATATCTTTTAAATTTATTTTTCCAAAACAAGCATTATTACAATTGTCTCTAATAATGTAATCATGGTTGCCTTCTTCCAATAATAAGGGTTCCTCATTTGCATCTAGAAATTCACAAGTTCTGCATCTAGCTGTATAAGTTTTACCTTGAAGGATGATATTAATTGGGTAGGCGGGCGCACAAATGTTTGATAATATTTCTTTAGGTAATAATTTAGTAGCACAATCATCGCCTAAGGAGATATTCGTTTCTGCGGGACAGACTAAATCTTCTGAATCTAAAATAGTAAAGGAACAGTCCACCCGTTTTTGTTCCACTAATTGTCCATCAAATGAATCTCCATCTCCGTCTTTATCAAAATATAAGACATAAGTTAAGATATGCCGCCCTACCCCAACGGTCATGTCAGGATAGCTCGTTAAATTACCGCCAACAAAACCTAAACTCAATCCATCAATAATTACTTCAACCATATAGGGTGGCGCTAATATGGTATTACCACTCCCTGAACAACCATCTACCGCTACAGCAGGTACAGGTAAAGTGGTATTTTCTCCACAACCAATCGTTAACCCATCATAAGAGGCAATTCCATTCGGCGCATTCCCATCTCCTGTAGTCGGACAACTTATATCAAATATTCTGGGCGAGCAAGAGGTAGAAAAAAGCCAGCCCAATCCTTTATTATTATCGCCATTTGGGCTCCATCCTATCGTGATACAACCAGAAACATTATTACAACTCGCCTCTACCCAACCAGCTCCATAGTCCACTGTTCCGCCTCCTAACACTTTAGTCATTTGTCCTGGAGACCCTCCTGCAATTTGAACTAAGTTATTCGTATCTAATTGACTATCATCATCTAATCCTGTAATACCTACAGTTGGACTTTCATCGCCATTTGCTAAATCACAAGCACCATCATAAACAAAAAACTGGTCAGATGCATGAATATCAAAAACAGTAAAAGTGAGTCTTATTTTCTCTTCTACTGGATTATTCGGGCAAAATGTCCATAAAATCGGTTCATAAGCAGCATCTCCATAATCATTAGTGGGGCTATTTTGAGCAGCAACATCTACTAAATCATCCCCATATAAGTCAATACCTCCATCATCTGTATAACTACCTCCACAGCCCATAAATACCTGACCGTTGGTATTACAATAACGGTCATTAGCTCTGGTATCATTCGATAAATCAAGGGCTGTTTGAGCACTTAGCGTAGTTCCAACAAAGAACAAGGTAAATATAATTAGATTTACTTTTTGTAAAGAATTCATAAAATCTAAATTCATGGATATAGGTTTTCTTAAATGTCTTTATGCAAAACTCATTTTAGTAACGCCTACTAAAACTTATCCTACAACAAACGGTAGTTAGTAGTTATTTTAATAATGTGGGTATTAATAATCGGATGGGTTACGCCAATTAGGGATGAGAGGTTATCAAAAGTGGAATAAGACCTAGCAAAAGTAACCTATTTGTTCGTAAAAAAAGAAAGGTTATAAATCAAAATAAATATTTTTATATAATAATTTATTTTAATGCCTTAAAGCCAATAAAAAGAGAGAAATTAAGCAATGTTACCCGATAAATTTTATCTTTGGCCAAAATCAAAAACTCTATATTTTATGCTCATTAATTTAACTAGTGATACGGTTACCAAGCCAACAAAAAGAATGCTGGCAGCTATGATGGCAGCCGAAGTAGGAGATGATGTCTTTGGCGCTGATCCCACCATTAATCAACTTGAAGCTAAAGCTTCTAAAATGTTTGGCAAAGAAGCGGCTGTTTTTTGTCCTTCTGGCACCATGACTAATCAAATTGCCATAAAAGTCCATACCCAACCTTTAGATGAAGTAATCTGCCATGAATATTCGCATATCTACCAATATGAATCAGCTGGATATGCCTTAACTTCTAGTGTCTCTATGAATCTTTTGCAAGGAGAACATGGAAAAATAACAGCGGAAAGTATCGAAGCAGCGATCAAACCTGTTTATGACTGGTTGCCTATTAGTAAATTGGTTGTTTTGGAAAATACGACCAATAAAGGAGGCGGTAATTATTATACTAGTAAAGAAATACTACCGATTGCCAAATTATGCAAAGCTAAAGGATTGGGGCTTCACTTAGATGGCGCTCGACTTTTTAATGCGTTGGTAGAGACTGGAGAAACGCCACAACAAATAGGACAACTATTTGATAGCATTTCTATCTGTTTGTCCAAAGGGTTAGGTGCACCCGTTGGTTCTTTGTTAATTGGTAATCAGGAATTTATCAGACAAGCAAGGCGCTTTAGGAAAGTATTGGGCGGCGGTATGCGACAAGCAGGATTTTTAGCTGCCGCAGGCATTTATGCCTTGGATAATCATATTGATCGACTAAAAAAAGACCATAAAAATGCACGAAAAATTGGAAAGGTATTGGCTAAAATGAAGGTGGTCGAAAACATCCGTCCTATCAAAACCAATATTTTAATTTTCGATGTTAAAAAACCTTATACTGCTGATACTTTTTTAGCAAAATTAGCAAAGAAAGGTATTCAAGCAGTAGCTTTTGGTCCACAGACTATTCGGTTTACTTTGCATTTGGATGTTAGTAAAGAAATGGTATCACAAGTCGTTAAAATTTTACAACAGGTATAAAATAAAACACACTTTCGTCTTTAATTTCGTATATCAAAAAATGTAAAACAAGAAGTTCTTCTATAATTGACCGCTAAACCGTTTATCACTTTAATAATAAATTCCCTTTAGTTTCCTACAAAAAATAAATAAGTGTAAATAAAACGCTTATCTTTACAGTACACTATCCTATACTACTAGATTAATTCTTAAACCTATTGCTGTTTTTAGAGTTAAGCTATTAGTAAAATTGTATTCGTCAGATAAATTGATGACTATTTTAAATTTAATTGTATGGAAACCCAATCTACATCTTCTATTCACCGTGCCGCCACTTTAGCCACCTTACAAGATCAAGAATTTGATTTACTAGTCATTGGTGGCGGTGCTACAGGGACAGGGATTGCCCTAGATGCAGCGGCTCGTGGATTAAAAACGGCATTGGTAGAAAAGAGAGATTTTGCCTCTGGAACCAGTAGTAAATCCACTAAATTGATTCACGGTGGATTGCGGTACTTACAACAATTAGATATTGCTTTGGTGAGGGAAACTGGAACAGAAAGAGCTATTGTTCACCGCTTAGCACCACATATTGTCTTACCAGAAAAAATGCTGATGCCGATTGTCAAAGGCGGAAAATATGGCTATTGGATGGCATCTTTTGGCTTAAAAGTATATGATATTTTAGCCAATGTAAAAGGAGATGACCGACGGAAGATGCTGAGCAAAGCAGGTTCATTAAAAAAAGAACCTTTATTAAGTGCCGAAAATTTGAAAGGCGGTGTATTTTATGCGGAATATAGAACAGACGATGCTAGGCTAACGATAGAATTGCTTAAATCTGCTGTTAGATATGGGACAATTGCTGCCAATTATTGCAAGGTTGAAGATTTTACTTATGCAGATGGTCAAATAACAGGCGCTAATTGTAAGGATGAATTAACAGGAGAAAATTTTGTCATCAAAGCTAAAAAGATAGTCTCGGCAGGAGGTCCTTGGGTAGATAAGTTGCGAAAAAAAGATAACTCTTTAAAAGGTAAGCGACTTCATTTGACCAAAGGGGTACATTTGGTCGTGCCTCACGAAAAATTCCCACTTAAACATACTATTTATTTTGATGTTCCTGATGGTAGAATGATATTCGCTATTCCAAGAGGTCGAACGACTTATATTGGTACAACTGACACCACTTATAAAGCAGATTTAAATCGAATTGTAGCAACTCAGGCCGATGCAGATTATCTACTGCATGCAGTCAATAGTATTTTCCCCTCGATTAATTTGACGATGGAAGATATAGAGTCTAACTGGGCTGGATTAAGACCTTTGATACATGAAGATGGAAAATCCCCCTCTGAATTATCTCGTAAGGATGAAATTTTTATTTCGCCTCAAGGGCTTATTTCTATTGCAGGTGGTAAATTGACAGGCTACCGAAAAATGGCACAAAGAATTGTGAATTTAGTCATAAAAGAATTTCCTAGCGCTGAAAAAAGAGCTTTCAAAAAATGTCAAACTCGAAAAATTAGCTTAACTGAAAACCCTTTAGCCAATGCCAAAGCCGTAGAGGCTTATATCCAAGATTTGCAAAAAAGGGTCATCACTCTGGGGCTAAACCCTTATTATGGCTGGTATCTAGCAACTGTTTATGGTAAACAAGCAGAAGCTATTCTTACAAAAATGAAAGATTTCATCAACAATAAACCTGAGATTGCCTTAGCTAGAGCAGAAGCTTGGTTTGGCGTACATCACGAAATGGTTAATCGAGCCGATGACTTTTTTGTACGTCGAACAGGTCGATTATATTTTGATATTGGTAGCATATCAGCTATTAAGGAGGCTGTTTTGGCAGATTTGCAAAATTATTTAAGCTGGGATCCAAATCGTTTGGCCAGAGAAATCGCTAATTTGGAGGAATTGATATATGATGCAACGCATTATTATGAGGCGGAGTTGATGCCGACAGTATCAAAAGAAAATACTTTGCATGCTTAATGATTTTTTATTTTAAGAATTTAATAATAGAGACCTAAAAGGTAAAACGAGTCGCAGTTATCGCTTATCTACGGCTTGTTTTATTGATCGATTTTATCCATAAACCAATATAATCCTAATAAGGGAGATATTTCACTTACTTCTTTTTTTATAATTCAAACCCCTCATCCTTCAATAAATTAAACAAACCCATCCCTCGTTCATATAATTGGGCAATAGAATTTGCTCGCAAACGATGGTTTTCTTTGTACAAAATCAAATAATAATTCACGCCTTCCATATGCCAACCTCGCTCTTGGCTGAAAAAATGTAGTATTTCTTCACTCATTTTAAATCGAATATATTCTTCATCTTCTCCCTGCAATAGATAATTGCCAGAAAACTTTGGAAAGCGTTCAAAATCAATATCTTGTTTACCAAAATAGGTGGTAATTTTATCTAAAATAGTTTCTGGTTTCATTACAAATTGAGGCAAGCCTAAATTTTTAGACCGCATTAAAAAAACAGTTTGCGCTACAATTCTTCGGTTTTTATTATACCCTTCCTCAAATTGGTAATCAAAAATTTTGATATTATTCTCATTCCATTCATCTTGCTTTTGCATAATATTTAATGCCAACCGATTACGCCCTTTTTGGAATAATTCAAAATCAGAAACCTCTCTTGTTACACTATATTCTTCTTGCTCAATAAAATCCATCTTCAACCGATGCGCAACTGCCCTCAATTGCCCTTCTCTTGACGGATTATGGTTCGCAGTTTGCTGACGATTTCTTTGACGGCGATAAGCATTATATTTCTGTTGCGACATGGATTGCTGGTCTAATTATTCAAAAAACCAAAAATAAGAAAGGTTATTGAGGTTATTAAAGTTATTGGCAGTTATTTTTAGGTTTTAGAGGTAACACTATGCGTCTAACCTGACACCTAGTACCCGATACCTCATACCTTTTCTTATAAACCTAAAGCCAATTTAATGTCGGTAGCATAAGAAGCACTTGATCGAATATTAGTGCCATGCCCATCTCGTAACGTAATAATAAAGCGTCCTTTAAAAAATCGCCTAGCTTCTAAAATAAAATCTTCGTTAATAATAGTGGAACGATGCACTCGAATAAAATTATCGGCTAATTTTTCCGTCAATTCATTCAAGGTAAAATCCGTTAACTGTTTTTGCCCACCAATCGTATGAATCGTCACATATTTATCGGTTGCTTCGATATACGTAATTTCTTCAAATCGAAGTAATATAATACGGTCGCCATTTTTAATGGTCAAAGCAAATTTTTCTTTTTTAGGTTGAAATTGGGTGAGTAATTGTTGCCAATTATGACTATTCCCAGCTTGATTAGCTCCTTGAAATTGATTTAATTTTTGAATAGTTTTCGCTAGCCTGTTGGCTTCAATTGGTTTTACTAAATAATCGACTGAATGTACGTCAAAGGCTTGAATTGCATATTCTTCATAAGCAGTCGTAAAAATAACCATTGGTTGGTAGGACAAAGCAGCTAATATTTCAAAACCATTTTTATCGGGCATCTGAATATCTAAAAAGACTAAATCAGGTCTTAATTTTTCTATTTTTGAAATAGCAGTTAGTCCATTATGCGCTTCTCCAATTATATCAAAATTAGCAGGATAGTTTGCTAATAATTGCTGCATTCTAAGTCTAGCTGCGGATTCGTCATCGACGATTATTATTTTATAAGGCATTGGGAATCATTGATTTTGTTTATTCTAGAGCGTCAGCTAAAAAAATGATATTAAAATAATATTTAACATCTCGGCTAGCTCGTCAAATCCGTTGTCTTCATTCATCCGTTGGTAGAAAATAGACCAACGGATGAACGGATGATTATCAATTTTTTACCTGACTATCTAGATAATATTATTCTACTGTAGTTTGTAACCTTATTTGAACTTCTTTTTCTGGTGTATTTAATAATTCCAACTGATGTCGATTGGGAAATAATAAATGCAATTTTTTAGTCACACTATCCAGCCCATACCCTGCTGTAAAATCATCCGCAAAAGGCGCACCACTATCTTTAATTTGTATCACTAGTTCTTCGTTTTCCATGATTGCAGAAATGGATACCTGAATAGTTTCTGAATCAATTTGATAACCGTGTTTTAAGGCATTCTCTACTAAAGGTTGTAATAAAAATCTAGGAATCATTTGGTTTTCAGCAGCTTTTTCAATGCTTATTTGAAAGGACAATTGGTCTTCAAACCGAATTTTCTCAATTTTTAAATAAGTATTTACCATTTCAATTTCTTCTTTTAATGACACTAAATTTGTTCCTTTTCTATTGGTACTGTATTTTAGAAATTTGGACAGTTCTATAGCCATTTTCTCTGTTTTATCGGCATCCGTTTTCGCTGAGGCAGCAATGGTATTTAACGAATTATAGAGAAAATGTGGGTTTGTTTTGGCGGTTAGGGCTTCTAGTTCTGCTTTTGTTTTTAGTTCGTTTAAGCGGGTAATTTCATAGTCTTTTTGTTGTACTATTAATTCCTTTTGATGTCTAAAAAGCTTATAAAAAAATGCGGCTATACAAAAAGAGCTAAAGTAAAAATACATAGCTAATCCTTCTCCATCATATAATCCATAGCTAATGATACTACTTAGGGAAAATACAGCAGATTTTTCCATTATTAACATCGTAATTATTTGCAAAATTATTAATAGCAAAAAACCAAGAATCAAAGTCGTTATCAAGGACAAAAGAGTTGATTTAAGAAATGGGTATTTCTTCTTCAAAAAAGAACTAGTTTGCAAAAATAAAATATGAACGAATTGGGCAAAAATGATATTTCTAATTATCATAAATCCAAATTTCTCATAATTAATAGGATAAGGTCTCCCTAAAATAGTAATCATGGAAACAATTATAGCTAAAGAAGCAACCAAGAAGAATTGACTAACTATTGTCCGTTTATTAAATCGAATACATTTTAAGTTACTAGCCCAAATAATCAAATAATTTAATGCTATAAAACCACTAAAAAATAAAGTTCCAAAAAATATAGAGAGAAAATGAAACATACTAGGACTCGTAGGACGAAATGTCATAAAAGGATAATGCTTAACTATATCTCCCGTTTTATGAAGTCTAGTAAATTCTTCTAAAGAAATATAGTAAATATCAGAAGTATCAAAATAACTAGGAAGCTCCCGCTGCATTAACGCTAATCTACTTTCTTCAAGCTCATAACTGTCTAATAAAAATAAACCTTTCAAAATAGGTATACCTTTTTCCATAGGAGGAGAAACATTTGCTATCTGAAAGAATAAAAAACTATCATTCGCTGCCTTTTGTATAAAAATATCACCAGATGCAAAGGAAGGGAGCTGATTTTTTAAGGTGTCTACTTGGCTAACACAATCAATCGTAGACAATATAGCTATAAGTATCAACAATAAAATCCGATTTAAATTCATTTTAGTTTTCATTAATAAAATTTTGGTACAATAAATCTTTTCCTCAAATAAAGACGTTATATATTCAATTTCAAAACCCTTTCCGATGGATTGGGCATCTCGACTGACGAGTTGGACAATTTGACCAACTCATTTTTAAATTCGGTAGCAGATAGACCTTTCAACCCTGTTACCCTTAAACCTCTTAACCACTAATATTATGGCAATTAAACTAGGAGAAACTGCTCCAAATTTCACGGCTCAAACTTCAATGGGCGAAATCAATTTCCACGAATGGCTAGGCGATAGTTGGGGGATGTTATTCTCCCACCCTGCGGATTTTACGCCTGTATGTACGACAGAATTAGGTAGAACTGCTGCTTTACAAGGCGAATTTCAGAAAAGAAATGTCAAAGCTATGGCAGTAAGTGTAGATGGTTTAGCCTCTCACATGGATTGGATTAAAGACATCGAAGATACGCAGAATGTAGAAATGAATTTCCCGATTGTGGCAGATGAAGATAGAAAGGTGGCGGAATTATATGATATGATTCATCCAGAAGTAACGAATAAAACAACCGTAAGAACGGTATTTGTAATTGGGCCTGATAAAAAGGTTAAGTTGACCTTGACTTATCCGCCTGCAACTGGTCGAAATTTCTTAGAAATTATTCGAGTCATCGACTCTTTACAATTAACGGCTTATCACAGTGTGGCAACGCCAGCAGATTGGAAAGATGGAGAAGATGTGATTGTTTCACCTTCTATTGCAACGGAAGATATTCCAGCAAAATTTCCTAAAGGTCATACGGTTATTCGTCCTTATTTGAGAACGACACCTCAACCGAATAAGTAAAATAAGATAATGAGATTTATGAGGTGATGAGTTTAGGAGGCAAACGGCTTATAAACTCATCACCTCATAAACTCATTGCCTAAATATGCTTACCTCATCACCAACCCAGCACGCATACGCCGTATTTCCTCAATCGTCTCTTTATCTAAATTAGAAACTTTTCTCGCATCATTCCACTTATTAGCGTATTCCCACCAAAGTGCCGTAAAAATACCAAAAGCAGGAAAGGTAAAGATAAATAAAACCCACCAAATATCCCCCCAGATAGCTGCAATAATTAGTAAGATCCAAAAGTAAATAATATATAAAATAGCGCCCATACCTACTTGCACAGAAGCATAAAACTTCGGTTGTTTAATATTTCTATCCGCATACATTTTGGGAATTTGGGTAGGGATAAAATTGGTAATCAGACCGATAATAAATGGAATAAATCCAATAATCAAAGCAAAAAAAATAGGCCAACTATAATACCTAGTTTGTACCACGCCCATATCTTTTACCCCTAATTGGGCTAATTTCGTATAATACGCATCCATCTTATCAGATAATTCTTTTTTCTCGGTATCATCAATGGCATTAAACCGATCTATAAGGGCAATAAATTCAAATTGACGAGATGATTTAGTCGAAACCAATGGCAAAGGTGCATCCATTTGATTATTCTCTAGGAGCGTTAACAATTTATCAGCTAACTCATCATCCGCAGGTTTTTCTACATGAATTACTCTTTTTCGTAATTCTACTTTGATTTTATCCGTTAATAATTTAACGGCTCTTCGAGGATTTTTTTCATGGGCGTCAAAATAATCCGAAAGCGGAATGGGAGGGCCAAAATCTGCATATATTTTACTTCTAAAACGATTGGCATCCATATAATTAATACCAATTGGCACGATGACAATGTCTTTTGTACCAAATTTTTCATAAGCGCCAAAAGCCAATCTTGCTGTCCCTTTTTGAATCGGTCGCAATCGCTTTTCTAGCTTAGAATCTCCTTCTGAAAGAATAAACATATTTTGCCCTTTCTCTAATAGTTCGTAACAGTAATTTAAGGTCGCTTCATTCTTTTTCAAATTAGCCATCCCATCTTGCGCCCGATAGATTGGAATACATTTGATGTATCGTAGAAAAGCGGCAATCAATTTACTATCATGAAACATATCCCCACGCAACATAACATTCCTAACTTTTGAGGTATAGGCAGCCATATAGACAGGTTCGGTAAAAGCAGTTGGGTGATTGCATGCTAAAATTACAGGCTTATCCGTAGGAATTTTATCCATTCCTGTAAAATATGTTTTTGAATAAAAATATTGGGCATACCAACTTATCCAAAATCTTATAATATAGTATAGCATTTATCTGTTTTTGTAAAGTGGGTATAGAGGTTTAATGATAGAAAATTTTGCCCCTTTGTTCCTTTAGACCTTTATATTTTTAGGCGCTTACGCCAGTTTTGAGACCAATGAATTGTCGACATTTTGAAAAATTGCTGATTTTTAATTTCAATGACAAAATTCCCATCGAAGATAATTTAAAACTGAGGTTGCTCTTGAAATTTATTGGAACTGTAAAATTATCTGGAAGTTGTTTAAAAGAGCTTTCCCGATAGCTATCGGGATGGCTCTGTCTGTAGTTTCGATGTTTAAAAAACATTCCTAAAGAGCGTAGCTTCGTCACCAAAATTTTGACGGTGTCGGAGCGATGCTCCTCTGAAAAACTAAAAATTATTATCAACAAATCTACAGACGGTGTTAGGGCGATGCCCTTTTTCAACGGATAATTTACAGTTCCAATTTATTTAGCCTCTTCTTGCTCAAACGCCCTCAATATCTCCTTTCGTTGAATTTTCAAATCATTAATAATCACAGCATCGGTTTTATAAAATCGTCGTCCCTTTGTCCATTTTTGCAAATATTCATAAAATTGCAGCGCAAAGAAACCTAAAAAAGGAATCATTCCCACAAAAATTATTAAAAATATTGATTTAGAAAAAAGGGCGATGAATAAAAGTATCGGAAAGTAAACGATATAAGCCGCTAAAGCCATGGAAGCTTTAATAGAAGCATAAAAGGTAATATTTTTTACTTTATTTTCTGCTAAATATTTACCGAATTTTATGGGCAATATATTAAATATCCAGCCCATAATAAATGGAAGTATGCCAAAAGCAATCCCAATGACCCCTAAAGGATGATATTTATGAGGTTGCACAATGACTTCATCTGCTAATTGGTGTTGGGTTAAATTAGCTTGATAACACTTTAGTTTGTCAACTAAACTATTTTTCCTTTCTTCCCTTAAACCATTGATTTTATTGGCTATTTGAATACTTCTTTTTAATGGTTTTTCATTTGTAGATTGAACAGGAAAATTCGGCGTTGGGTAATTATTATGATACAATTCAAACAGTCCTTCGCATAAAAATTCATCTGCTTCTCGCTCAATATGAATCACCAACGCTTCTAGACTTTCGGTTAATTTCTGAGTGACCCTTTTAATAATTTTAGCTGGATGTTCTTTTTCCCCCTTTAAATAATCCTGAATAGGAATCGGGTCACCAATTTGTAGCATCACTTCAGAGCGATAATTTAGTATATCCGCATAATTGACACCAATTGGAATGATATGCACGTCTAAATCAGGATATTTTTTTACCGCCCCTAATGCCATTCTTGCCGTCCCTTTCTGGATGGGGCGCAAGCGTTTTTCATGTTCTGTAGTGCCTTCTGCTAAAATTAAAACCTGTTCATTATTTTTTAATAAATCATAGCTATAATCTAAACTAGAAAAATTATTTTTCACACCTTTAATGCCTATATCCTTCAACCGATACATCGGAATCATGTGCAAAGACATTAATAAGGCTCGATAAATGGGCTTTTGGAATAAGTCGCCTCTGACCATAAAATGTAACGGTCGTGGCAAGGTTGTTGCTAAAATACAAGGTTCTAGGAAAGCACTTGGATGGTTCGCCGCTAAAATAATAGGGGTATCATTTGGGATTTTTTCAAGTCCATTGAGGTAAATCTTGCTAAAGTAGGTCTTTAAAGCAATTCTGGCTAATGGTCGAACAAATCTATATGGTAACCTCATTTTTTTCGCTGTATAAGTTGGCAAAAATAGTAAAATCTAATGGTTTAACGACTAGTTAAAGAATTATTAATTTTTAGAGAGATTGTTTATAAGGTAATGAGGTTATAAATGAATGAGATTATAAAGTAATCAAATTACACCTAGTCAAAAATTAGTTTTCAACACCTATTATCCTTATCTATACTTCCACTCACACATTCCTTATTTTTAAAAAATAATTTTACGTTCATCCACTAATTTTTGGACTTTGTGTACTAAAAATTAGCATTACCTAAAAAAAGGGGTGGAAATATTCTAACATAAAACTTATATTGCCCGCTATGCCAGCTAAAAAATATTTAATCGTTATCGGTGGTCCTACCGCCAGTGGTAAAACAAAGGCCTCTATTAAGGTTGCAAATCATTTTGGAATAGAAATTATCTCTGCTGATAGTCGTCAGTTTTATAAGGAAATGAATATTGGTACAGCAAAGCCTTCTGCGGCAGAGTTGGCCCAAGCGCCCCATCACTTTGTCAATAATTTGAGTATTCATGACGATTATTCCGCAGGTGACTTTGAACGAGAGGTGCTTCCATTTCTCGACAAATTATACGAAGGGTACGATGCGGCTATATTAACGGGGGGTTCAGGTTTTTTCATTCAAGCAGTCATAGAAGGATTAGATGAATTTCCTGATGTACCCAAAGAAATTCGGGCATCTATTGAAAAAGATTTTAAAGAGAAGGGTTTAGAATATCTGCGTACCCAAGTCAAGGCAGTAGAACCAGCGTATTTTGAATTGATGGATAATCTAAATCCACATCGACTTATTCGAGCTTTATCTGTTTATAAAGCTAGTGGACAACCATTTTCTAGCTTTTTGTATCAAGAACCTAAGATTCGTAATTTTGAGCCCATCTTCATTTGTTTAGAGATGCAGCGTCCTTTTTTATACAATCGAATTAATAAAAGAGTCGATAAAATGATGAACATAGGGCTCTTGAAAGAAGCCCAAAACCTCTACCCTTTTAAGCACTTACCTCCCTTACAAACAGTTGGTTATAGTGAATTATTTAATTTTTTTGATGGGCAAGGTACTTTAGAAGAGGCCATAGAATTAATCAAAAGAAATTCTCGTCGATATGCCAAACGACAAATGACTTGGTTTAGAAAAAAGACTTATTGGAATCGTTTTTATGCTAAAGACCCTGATGCTATTATTAAGTTTGTCACCTTACGAATGATGGCGGATTTGGAACGGGATTAGTTATTCTCAACGCTTGTCTACGACAGGTAGAGATTTTATTTCCCAACATTTTTTTTTGTTTCCCAAGCTCGAACCAACATAATAATCGAGCTATAACTCTTCATCCCTTCTGAAATTCCTTGACTTTTTAAATAGGCATCATACGCCGCATAGCGCAATTTGGGTAATATATCTGGATACCTATCCAAAGATTCATTGATAACATCCAAATCTTCTAGAAAACCTTTAGGTAAAGTAGCTCTAAATGCTTGATAATCCTCATAAGCAAATCGCTGATAAGCAATAGCTATATATCGCCAATAACATAGCAAACCGGAATACCGTACATAAATATTATCCGAATTTTGAGTAGCAATATAAGCCAAAAAATTACAAACACCTTCGTTCGTGATACCATAACCATGTGATAACTCATGACAAAGTGTAAAGGGCTGTTGCAAAGGGTGCAAACCACCGTCAATATTGCCTTCTCCAACAAATGGCCAATATACGCCAGATGAACTAAAACGCATTAAAATACCTTTGGTTGGTAAAACTCGACCTCTAACTTTGCCCGCTACCCGATAATTCAATTCTTTTAAAGTTTTCTCAACTGCTGACCGACATAAATCTTCCATTTCTTTCGGTAATAAGTCCTCTGCTAAAACAGTCGTCCCAATCGCATCTAGTTCCTTTCTAGTCGCTAATACTTGTATAGTTTTTTCCGTTAATTCCTTTTTTAGGTCTGCTAATTCAACAGGTTCTGCTATTAAATCAATTTGCTGAACTAAAGGAATTCGGCCATAGTTAAATCCCCATAAAAAAAAGAAAAAGAATAATACTCCACCGATAAAGGCCGTAGTTGACAATAGCCAATTGCCAACCCCTTTCCAAGTAAATAATTTCTTCCAATTTGTCTGTATCAATTTGCGAACTGCCCAGATAATTAATACGATATAAAATACGTAAAGTAATGGAAAAGGAAACCAGCCTATCGTATTATCAATTATTCGTCGAATCCATAAAAATAATCCTCTGCTATAAATTTGTTCAATAAAACTAGGACTTGCTATATACCTTATAAGCAGGGTAATAATTCCTAGTCCAATCCAGATAATACGTTTTTTCATAAAGGATGGAATAATTTTTGTCAAAACAGAAGGTGAAATAAGTAGTCACAGTAAAAGACAAAGGTAGAATAGTAATCGCAATAAGTTCAATTGCTCCCTTAAAAAATGCTACCGTCTACCGTGACTCTTCTGCAAATTTTCGTCTTAATCATAGAAAAATAGGGATTAATCTTGCAGTTTTAACTTTAACTCTTTCTTAATACTTATATTTGCAAACTTTTTTGAAGATACTGGCGTTTTATCTTCGCACATTAATTAATTAGAACTTTATGCAGTTGGTCGTAGTCAACTAAACTACCAAATCACAAAAATAAAGTTTGTTTTTTACCATAAAAAATTTAAAAATCATGGCTTTCGAATTCACAGATGCTAATTTCCAAGAAGCTGCAATTGTTCAAGAAAATCCTAATACAGATAAAGTTGTTGTTGTTGACTTTTGGGCAGAATGGTGTGGCCCATGTAGAATGATTACACCACTTATTGAGCAACTTTCTGAAGAATATAAAGGAGATGCAATTGTTGGAAAATTAAATGTAGATAATAATCCACAAATTGCTCAAAAATATGGTGTTAGAAGTATTCCAACTATTCTTTTCCTAAAAAATGGAGAAATTTTTGATAAGCAAGTTGGTGTTACCACTAAAAAAGCTTTAGCTGCTAAGATTGATGCTGCTTTAGCATCTTAAGGTATTACGCTAAAAATTTTAACCAGCAATAATATAAATCCAATTTTTTACAAAATAGGATGGATAAAATAATAAAAGCCTTTATTTTGAGTTTTATTCAAAATAGAGGCTTTTTTGTTGGTAAATTTGACACAAGCCTCTTTTTTTAGCGTTATATAAAAAATAGGTTACGGTTAACAGTATATATATGATATGCTAGAACCCTCAAATAATTACTAAAAAGGTTATTTGCCTTATTAATAAGCTATAAAATATTAGGTTTTGTAGGTACTCCCTCCTAACCTTATTACCTCATAACCTTGTTACCTCATTTATGAAATTAGCCGACAATTTTGATGTAAGAGATTTAGGAAATCTGGAATTACTCGCCAAACAAGTGGTGGAAGGATTTATTATTGGTTTACATAAAAGTCCATTTCACGGTTTTTCGGTAGAGTTTGCCGAACATCGGATTTATAATCAAGGAGAATCTACTAAGAATATTGATTGGAAGGTTTTTGCTCGAACGGGTAAAATGTATTCTAAGCGATATGAAGAAGAAACCAATTTACGTTGTCAAATAGTGATTGACGCTTCTTCTTCCATGTATTTTCCTGAATTGGGCAATAAAGGAGAAACCTTTAACAAACTGCAATTTTCCTCGCTTGCTGCTGCTGCTTTGATGAATTTATTGAAAAAGCAAAGAGATGCTTTTGGTTTAAGTGTTTTTGATGAGGCCGTTCGCACACATACTAAGGCAAAATCAAGTACGGCACATTATCGTTTAGTTTTGTCCTATTTAGACCAGTTAATTCAGAATCCTGAACAAAATAAATCTACTTCTGCGGCACAGGCTTTACACCAAATTGCCGATAGTATCCACAAAAGATCTTTAGTCGTTATCTTTAGTGATATGTTTGAGCAAACGGAACAAACGGAACAATTATTTTCCGCCCTTCAACACCTCAAACATAATAAACATGAGGTCGTTTTATTTCATGTTGTGGATAAAAAATATGAAATAGATTTTGAATTTAAAAATCGCCCCTATTTATTTGTCGATGTAGAAACGGGAGAAGAAGTTCGCTTGCAATCCAACCAAGTCAAAGAACATTATGTAGAACAAATCACTAAATTCAAAGAAGAACTGAGAATCAAGTGTTTACAATATAAAATTGATTTTGTAGAAGCAGATATTAATGCAGGTTTCAAACCAATTTTACAGAATTATTTAGTAAAGCGAAGTCGAATGGGAACCTAGCAATTTTCAATTTATCTTTTTCAAGTCTTAAAACGCTAGGTTCGCCCAAAATTAGTTAATAAAATAAAATATTATCAAAATA
>JAFMDF010000359.1 GCA_017857395.1 Bacteroidota bacterium
AAATACTTATATATTATTATTTTAATCAATTGTTGCTTTTGGCGACCTCATTGATTCTAAATCTAAAATTTAAAAGTAAGTAAGCAATCGCATTTTGTTGATAATCAATTGCTGATTAGGTTGCCATGCTTTTAGATTACACTACTATACAAAATAGATTTGGACACAGAGTACACGGAGAAGACACAGAGAACTCAGAGCTATAAAGTCAATAAAATCAAGACTCTGTGAACTTTGTGTCTCCTTAGTGACCTCTGTGTCCTAAAAATGTATAGCAGTTTACTTTTAGATTACACTACTTTTAGATTTTGGTTTTTCAATTTTACATTTTAAATTAAAAAATTACAAAAGTATCAACTAGATTGATAAACTTGTCATATTAAGTGCTTCAAAAGGGCGCCTGTTTTAAACAGGCGTCCTTTGTTGTTACAATCATAAGGTTTTGAGTAGGCTGACATAATTAAGTTAACAACTAGAAATGATTGTAAAGATTGTGTATATTACGTATACAATCACGCAATCTTGCAGTCAAAAGTTAAGATATTAAGAAATTTTTATCCGATTACTTGATGGTGCAAAAGGTTTCATATCTTGCAATCCTTCCTTAATTCCTTCCTTGTATTTACATTTGCAAAATGAATGAAATAGATTTAGGCATATTTGACCATATTTTATTGTTTTTATTGGGAATCGTGCTACCAGTACTGGCCGTTTTTCAATCCCAAGTGGAAATGAAAACAATGAAATTTGATACAGTGATGAAAAAACAAGTCTATTATGGAAATGGTGTTTTTCAATGGATTTGTGTCGGATTAATTTTATTAACTTGGTGGGGAAATAATAGATTATTTGCAGATTTAGGCTTTCAAGTAGGCACTTGGACACCAACAGCTTGGCTGTTAATGGCTATTTTTTTAGCCTTATATTTATTTGATGTTTGGTGGGAATTGCGAAATTCAACAAAAATTCTAGAGACAAAAACAAAATGGTTAAAAGAAATTCCTATTTTACCCACCACTTTTGAAGAATTTAAACATTTTTTATTTGTCGCTTTTAGTGCGGGGGTTTGTGAAGAAATAATATTTAGAGGTTTTTTTATCCAATATTTTTTAGCAGTTAATGAAAATAATGAATTAGGAAATTGGTTGGCGATTATTATTCCTGCTTGTATGTTTGCTTTTGGGCATTTATACCAAGGAGAGAAAGCAGTAATGAAGATTCTATTAATGGCAATTCTTTTCGGTTGGATATTTTTATTGACCAATTCTTTATTATTATTGATATTTATCCATTTTTTGGTGGATGTATTAGGTGGATATTTGGCTTATAGCCTTTTAAAGAATGAAATTAGAGAAGAAATGCCAGACCTTTGAACCGTTAAAATTTCATACAAAACAAAAATCAATAATTTTTATGAGACTACTTTTATTTACCATGATGATGGCTATTTTAATGAATAGCTGTGCCGTGAATGCCCAAAATTCAAAAACAGCTTTAGATAAAGAAAAGGAAGCAACCTTAAAAAAATTAGACGAAAAAGCAGATAAATATACTCAAATTGCCCAAAGTATATGGAATTGGGCAGAATTGGGATATCAAGAGACACAAAGTGCTGGTTTATTACAGGAGACTTTAAAAGAAGCGGGATTTTCTATTGATGCTGGGGTTGCAGATATTCCTACAGCTTTTGTCGCTAGTTATGGAAGCGGAGAACCCATTATTGGGATATTGGGGGAATATGATGCGTTGCCTGGGATTTCACAAGCGGCTGTTCCAGAACAGCAAGCGATTGAAGAAGGTGGGGCAGGTCATGCCTGTGGTCACCATTTGTTTGGGACTGCTTCAAGTGCAGCGGCAATTGCCGTCAAAGATTGGTTGCAAAAAACGGGCACGAAAGGAACGGTTCGTTTCTATGGAACACCAGCCGAAGAAGGTGGTGCGGGAAAAGTGTATTTAGTAAGAGCAGGACTTTTTGATGACGTAGATGCGGTTTTGCATTGGCATCCAAGCAGTAGCAATGCAGCGAATGCAAGTTCTTCTCTAGCTAATAAATCTGCGAAATTCCGTTTTTATGGAAAAGCTGCACACGCTGCGGGCGCACCTGAGCGAGGCCGTTCAGCTTTAGATGGCGTAGAAGCATTAAATTATATGGTCAACTTGATGCGAGAGCATGTACCAGCGGATTCAAGAATTCATTATGTTATCACCAAAGGAGGAGAAGCGCCAAATGTAGTGCCGGCTTTTGCGGAGGTATTTTATTATACAAGACATCCAGAAATGCAAATGGTGAGTGAGATTTTTGAGCGAGTTGTGCAAGCGGCGGAAGGAGCGGCTAAAGGAACAGGTACACAAATGAAATATGAAGTCATCCATGGTATTTATAATGTTTTGCCTAATGAAACTTTATCAAGGATGATGCACCAGAATTTGGAGTTAGTGGGTGGTGTAAACTATAATGAAGAAGAAACTACTTTTGCTAAAAAGATTATGGCAAGTTACGAGACCAAGGCAACTATAGAAAATGCAACAACTATTCAACCTTTTCAAATTTTCCGAAAGGGTAGAGGTGGTTCTACAGATGTAGGGGATGTAAGTTGGGCAGTTCCAACAGCAGGAATGTCTGCGGCTACTTGGGTGCCAGGAACTGGTGCGCATAGTTGGCAAGCAGTAGCTGCGGGTGGGATGAGTATTGGCAAAAAAGGGATGATGGTAGCAGCTAAAACGATTGCTTTAACAGCTATTGACATTTTTAGAAACCCGACCGTTACCGAAAAAGCAAAGATGGAATTAAATAAAAGTAGAGGCGAAGATTTTGTTTATAAGTCTTTATTGGGGGATAGAAAACCACCTTTGGATTACCGGAAGTAAAGAGGAAGAGAGGGAGGCTATTCAGCATTTGGGATAAAGTTCCTCGAAAAAATCATAAATCATAGTTCATATATTACAAATCATAAATCCATCTAGTTCTTACGTGATGGATTTATGATTTGTGATGTATAATTTAAGATGTATAATTGCGCAATTAGGCACAGCATCCTTTAACGTTAATACGCAAAAAAATAGCAGGTTATCTATACGACAAACCTGCATTGAAAAAGTTTTACTCGAAAATACTGTTTAAGTGGATTAGTTCATTGATTACCTATTCGTTAGCAGACGACTATTGTCGCTTAAAGACAAAGAAAGATTGTTTGTAGTAATCGCAGTTTCTGACTGGATTAATTCTACGGCGTTTTCTTGACTTAATAGTGGTGGATTAGTGATGTCATTTTCTGTTTGAAGTGACTGATAGAAAATGAAGCTGAAGAGGAATAAACATCCCATTTTGAGTAAGAAAGTCTTCATACCAAACTGTTTGAAATAGGTTTTTGATGATGCCTAAAAATAGGCTTTAGCTAAATTGTTTAAAATATTATTTTTATTTTATTTGTGATATGTTGAATAGGATACAATTACTTCTTTTAATGATGCTAATATAAAAATTATATTTGTTTTTATCCTAATTATATAATTACATATTTGTGTTTTATCCTAAAAAAGGCGAAATCTGCTTGATTTGTCTGATTTTTTACTTAGTTTTTCTTAAAAAAATGAATTTTATTAAAAAAATATAAATATTTGCGCTGGTAATATATATGAGTATTAAGTAGGTAATTAACCTTAAGTGTGTATATTTTATTAGTATTTGGTAAAAGAGGGATTGAGGAAGATAGCAAAAAATTGACTTGTATTTTCATATTTAACTAATGGTAATGGGTAAATATTTACCCTACCAATTATCCAACTTAAAACTAGCAAAACAACGCTTATGATTAATGTAATTATTGTAGATGATGAACCGTTAGCGCAGGATGTCTTAGAGAACCATATTCAAAGAGTACCAGAATTAAACATCGTAAAAAAATGTAGTAATGCGCTGGAAGCCAATGATGCTTTAAGGAATAATTCCGTTGATTTAATGTTTTTAGATATACAAATGCCTCAATTAACTGGGATGGAATTTTTAAGAACGCTGTCAAATCCACCTTTAGTGATTTTTACAACGGCTTATCCAAATTATGCGGTAGAAGGATTTGAATTGAATGCCTTGGATTATTTATTGAAACCTATTTCATTGGATCGCTTTATCAAAGCAACTAATAAAGCAATAGATCAAATTAATCTTAAAAAAGGAAGTAATAGTAATCCTGTTACTGAAACACCAAAGGATAGTGCAGATTATTTCTTTGTGAAAGCAGATAAAAAGTTAATTAAGGTCAATTATGAAGATATTATTTATATTGAAGGCTTGAAAGATTATGTGATTATTCGGATGGCAAACAGTCGGGTGATTACCTTACAGACGATGAAAAGTTTAGAGAGTAAATTGCCAGCAGGACAGTTTAAGCGTATTCACCGTTCTTATATTGTTGGGGTTAATCAAATCAAAGCTATCGTAGGTAATATGGTGGAGATAATCGAAAAAGGACAAGCGAAGCATTTACCAATTGGTAAAAATTATAGAGAAGATTTATTGGCTATTATTAATAAGAATAAGCTGTAAAGAGAAGGATATTAAGAAGTGATATATTTAATAAGAGGTCAGAAGCCAGACTGTTTATTACATAAACTGTCAGAAGTCAGACTATATCCAGTTAAGTTACTAACTTTAAGATGGTTTTACCTAGTCAATCTGACCTCTGACAGAAAATTTTAATTTTCGGTCTGACTTCTGGCGTCTTATTTAAAAGGCATTCATTCCAAATATTATGGATTGGATGCCTTTTTAATTTTATAAATTGCTTTAGTTTTGCAGGTCTAATTATTTCGTTAAAATCAACCCATGTCTATTTTATCAAAAATAAAGAAAAAAGCCCAGCAAATTACTGGTTGGCGGCGTTTAAAAGATAGTATTCAACCAAATCATAGTTTTGGCGATAATACTTTACCAAAATCTCCCGAGTACAGGGATTTATCTAACTGGTTCGCTCATCCAGCAATAACTTCGAAAGTCAATTTTACCCCTGAGGGAATTGTTGGAAATGGTGCTTGGAAAAATGGCGAAGTGGATGTTTTTTTTATTGCACCAACTTTAAATTTCAGTAAATTAGGTTGGAATGCCCCAATCAATCATCCCAGTTCTACAGAATTAATAAGCGAACTTATTATGAGCGGGCAGGCTTCGGTTTTTAATAGTTGTTGCCGAATTTTTTCACCAAAATATCGTCAAGCGACGTTTTATTCCTTTTTAGGCGCAGGTAGAAATGGTCGAAAAGCTTTAGAACTAGCTTATGAAGATTGTTTAAAAGCCTTTGATCATTACTTAACCCATTTTAATAATGGTCGTCCTTTTTTCCTAGCTGGACATAGCCAAGGGGCTTTACATGCCATGCGTTTGATAGATGATAGAATAGAAGGCACAGCTTTAGCTAAAAAGATGGTGGCGGCTTATCCAATCGGATTTTGGTTTCCTTCAGATAAATTTGGGACTACCTTAAAAACGATTCATGCTGCCGAAAGCCCGACGGATATAAATTGCGTAGTGGCGTATGATACTTATTTGGAAAGTGGTGGCCCTATAAAAATCATGGATAGAGCAGAAATTGTATATGGTGGTAACAATCAAGTTAAGTGGGTGAAAAGGAACAAAAAGAAACCGCTTGGGGTTAACCCTTTAAATTGGACCAGAGAATTAACTAAAATTTCCGAAAATGCGCACTTAGGTGCGGTGCATTTGACTATGAAAAGTGAAAATAAAGCGAATTGGGCGGGTTTTATTTCAGAGGAAGCACTTGGCTTAAATTGTGTTGGCTTATCTAAACCTTATATCGGGGAATGTTCCGCAGAAATCCGAAAAGATGGATTCCTTTATGTTTCTAACCCTAAAAATTGGGCTTTCAAAAAAATGGTCATGCCAGGCGGTAATTTACACATGTCTGACTTTTCTTTATTTTACATGAATTTAAGAACTAACATTGAGGAACGATGGAAAGCTTATCAAACATCCAACAATGAAATTATTAAAAGATAAAATAAAAGACCTAGCCAACCAATATCACGAAGAAATTATTCACATTAGAAGACATTTGCATCAACACCCTGAATTATCTTTCGAGGAAGTGGAAACAGGTAAATTTATTGCAAAAAAATTAGAAAGTTATGGTATTCCTTTTGAACATGGCATGGCTGGAAATGGTGTTGTTGCTTTAATTAAAGGGAAAAACCCGACCATTAAAACGATTGCGTTAAGAGGAGATATTGATGCGTTGCCCATTAAAGAGGCGAATAAGGTGCCTTATAAATCCAAAAAAGAAGGCGTCATGCATGCTTGTGGGCATGATGTACATACGGCTTCTCTATTGGGAACGGCAAAGATATTAAATACCCTAAAAGACCATTTTGAGGGGACGATTAAACTCATTTTTCAACCTGGAGAAGAAAAATTACCTGGTGGCGCCTCGATTATGATAAAAGAAGGTGTTTTACAAAATCCTTCCCCCATTAGTATTTTTGGACAACACGTACATCCACCACTAGAAGCAGGTACAATAGGTATCCGACCAGGCATGTATATGGCATCTACGGACGAATTATACTTGACGGTAACAGGGGCTGGAGGACACGGCGCATTGCCTCAAAACTGTATTGATCCTATTTTAATTACGGCCTATATTGTTGTGGCCTTACAGCAAATTGTTAGCCGAAATGCCAATCCAACCGTACCGTCCGTATTAACACTAGGGAAAATAAATTCTACGGGAGGCGCTACTAATATTATCCCTTCGGAAGTGAAATTGGAAGGCACTTTTCGGACGATGGATGAAAAATGGCGGGCAGAAGCACATCAAAAGATGATGAAGTTGGCAACCGCAGTTGCAGAAGGGATGGGCGGGAAATGTGAGTTTGAAGTCAGAAAGGGCTATCCTTATTTAATTAATAATGAGGAATTGACGCTTAGAGCTAAAAGAAATGCACAAGAATTTTTGGGGGCAGAAAAAGTAGTAGACTTACCGATTCGAATGACTGCTGAAGACTTTTCTTATTATTCTCAAGAAATTCCTGCTTGTTTTTATCGTTTAGGAACTGGAAATAAAACTAGAGGGATTACCTCTAGCGTGCATACGGATACTTTTGATGTAGACGAATCGGCTTTGGAATTGAGTATTGGGTTAATGTCTTGGTTGGCAATTAAAGAATTAGGAAATTAAATGAAAGAGGTTTTGGCTATCAGACTAAATGTATTTATACTGCATCAGGGTAAAAAATAGACTTTCTGTTGAAGATTGTTTTATTGTTGAATTGTTACATTGCTTAATAATTGCAGCTTAAAATAGGGATAAAATCCTACTCAACAATATAACCATAAAACAATATAGCCATTTGGGTTATAACTTGAGCTGCTCAACCTTTTGAAAATGTTCAAATCTTAACCTGTTAAAGTATATACCACTTCTTACACCTGAAATAGCCCAAATTTAATTTTATCCAAGTATTTTTTAAAAATCTAGAAAAAAGGGAGTACAAAGCCTCTTTGGATGACTTCGATAATTATAGAAGCTTAAATAATCCCATACACCGACGGTGTTTTCCTCACCGTTCGTGTTTCCTCTTCCTTAAATTACCTGCTATGCTGCATCATGGTTAGATTGCTATATTGTTTTATTGTTGTTGAAAGTCCGTACTAAGTCTAGACGACTGTTTGTTAACAATATAGCAATCTAACAATTTTAACAATCTTTAATTTTAAGTTCAATTCTAACCCTGTTACAGTGTATTTTAAAATCTTTCCATTAAAATCAAAACACCATTATCTATTTTCTTGTTGAATCTATAAACTAATATAGCTTTGAGCTAAAAGGCATTTTTTTTGCCGTCTTTGGTTGAAAGCAAATAATTAAATAGTCATGCAGGAATTGATTCAATTTTTAAGCCAGCGATTAACAGAAGAATTACCACATAGTGATATTCACAAAGAGGGACTTGACCCCAAAGTGCTTGATTTACTACTGGAAGAAGCGGAAAATGCGAAGACACAATTTCAAAAAACACCTCCTCGTGTCTGTGCGGTGATGATTGCTATTTATCAGTACGAAGATCAATTATATTTACCAATGATGCTGCGACCCACCAATAGTAGGGCACACCCAGGGCAAATTTCTTTTCCAGGTGGAAAAAGAGAGGAACAAGATCAAGATTTAATCGAAACCGCTATTCGAGAAATGGAAGAAGAAGTTGGTGTTCGAGTGCTTAGAGAAAATGTGATAGGCGATTTAACGCCAATTTATATTCCACCAAGTAATTCTTTGGTTACGCCAATAATAGGTTTTTTAGATGAAAAACCAACCTATACACCTGCTCCAGAGGAAGTAGACCGAGTTTTAGATATCAAAATGGTAGATTTAGCTAATCCCGTCAATAAACGAGCAAAAAAAGTAATCTTGACCAACGGTGAATATTTTGAAATGCCAGCTTTTGCAGTTAGTGATGTTTTTATTTGGGGTGGAACGGCTCGGATGATTATGGAACTAAATAAGCTAATTAAAGAGTTTACTGTCTGACAGGATTGAATTAATTTATCAACTCTAAGGAATTAGCAATGAACATTTTTATTTTTGGAAATGGAAATATCTCTTTTGAAGATTTTTTGACCTATTATAAAAATCCGCTGAAGGATTATTTAGGTAACAAGAAAATAGAATTTACGGCTACCCACGTAAAGTTGGACAATATTGATAATCAATGTATTATCTTTCT
>JAFMDF010000064.1 GCA_017857395.1 Bacteroidota bacterium
ATATTATTTCGTGTAATTTATGTATTAATCAAAAATTTGAGCGAACCTAGCGATAATTGATATTATAAAATAAAACAGTTGACTTCATCTATGAATAATCATCAATTTTTATTAGAAATAACTAAAAAATACTTGGATAAAGCAACTGAATTAACTTGGCTGCTTCCAAAAATAGCCTTGTTCAAGGATGATTTTAAAGACCGAAATTTTTATTTGTCATTTAGTGCTTGCGCTCGTTTTTTAGGAAAAGACCTTATTCCATTTAGTACAGAAGATTTGGCAAAAATTGATACCATCTATCCTAATTTTTCTGCTAGGGCTTGGTCAAAAGATGAAATGGCTAGAATTTTACTAATGACGGCTTTACCGACTTCTAGAAATCAAGCCTTATTAGATACCCTATTTAGTACGGCAGATTATCGAGAATCGGTGGCAATGTATAAAGGCTTATATTTCTTAGAAAATGCGGAAGCCTTTATGTTGCGAATTAGAGAGGGCTTAAGAACAAATATGGTTGGTGTTTTTGATGCCATCGCATTGCATAATCCTTTCCCCGCTAAATATTTAACAAAAGATGCTTGGAACCACATGGTATTAAAAGCAATATTTATGGATAGGCCTATTTATAAAGTTTTTAATATAGAAGAAAGAAAAAACCCTAAATTAGCGCTAATCCTACTTGATTATGCCCATGAACGTTGGGCGGCACATCGAAAAGTAACGCCTGAATTATGGCGTTTTGTGAGTGGTTATGTAGATGCCAATTTTTTGAAGGATATTCAAAAAATTATTTTAGGAGCAGATAAACTGGAAAGTGTTGCTGCTACAAAGGCCTTAGTCGAAAGTGAGTTTAAGGAGGGGATTGAGTGGCTAATGGATAATAATATTTCAACGACTGATTTGCCAGATTGGGATGAAATTGGAAAACAATTAGAAAAAGAAACGCCTTAGGGCTTAAAAAAAAATTATGCTATTCATAGACCCTCATGTACACATGGTTTCTCGTACAACGGATGATTATCAAGCAATGCGAGCAGCAGGCATTGTCGCCCTAATTGAGCCTGCTTTTTGGTTGGGACAACCTAGAACAGAAGTAGGTTCTTTTAAAGATTATTATAGCACTTTAGTTGGATGGGAGCGATTTCGGTCTGCTCAATTTGGCATTCGTCATTATTGTACGATTGGTTTAAATTCTAAAGAGGCAAATAATGAACCGCTTGCGGAGGCGGTAATGGATTTATTGCCGCTTTTTGCTGCCAAAGAAGGAGTCGTTGCCATTGGAGAAATTGGCTACGATGACCAAACCAAAGCGGAGGATAAATACTTTCGATTGCAAATAGAACTAGCCAAAGAATTAGATTTACCCATTTTGATTCATACCCCACACAGAGACAAAAAAAATGGCACTTATAAAAGTATGGATGTTTTAGAGGAACATGGTTGTGACCCTACTAAAGTCATCATTGACCATTGTAATGAAGAAACAGCCAAAGAAGTTTTAGATAGAGGTTATTGGACGGCTTTCACTATATATCCTGGCACCAAGATGGGTAATGAAAGGATGGTTGAATTAGTTCAACATTATGGGCCAGAGAGAATTATTATAGATAGTTCTGCCGATTGGGGTATTAGTGACCCGCTTTCTGTACCCAAAACTGCTGCTTTAATGTTAGAAAGAGGCGTGCCTAAAGCGCATGTTGAAATGACTTGTTATTCCAATGCTTTAGCAGCTTATAGCCAAAGTGGGCAAATGAAAGAAGAACATTGGTTAAAGCCAGATGCAGTTGATGATAGCCTATTGTTTAGTGGGAATAGTGTTTTGCGAGGCGGTCGACCATCAAAGAAATCTGATAATATTATCGAAAATTAATATCGGCGACAAAATAAGGGATGAGGTAATTAATAATGTACCAGAAATGACGAGGTTATTATTTTCCTCCTCCCTAACTTCCGCATTTTGTTCTTAGTGTTGCTTTTGGGGTTATGTAAAAGTCCCGATTTGCTAAAACTTGTTCATGTCCATTCGACCTTACCTAATTTTAATGCGTCCCGCTAACATTATTACAGCTATTGCTGATATTTTGGCAGGGGTGAGCATTGCTGGTTTTTTAACTAAAGGAGTTAATATTGATTTAATATTATTAATAATTGCTACGGTCGGACTATATGGTGGTGGTGTAGTTTTTAATGATGTTTTTGATAAAGAATTGGATACCAAAGAACGCCCAGAACGTCCTTTGCCAAGCGGACAGGTTAGTTTGTTACAGGCACAAATCTTAGGTAGTAGTCTATTAGTAATCGGGATTACCGCTGCCTTTTTAGTTTCAATAGTAAGTGGATTATTAGCCTTCCTTACGGCTGTTTTAGCCTTGACTTATAATAAATATGCGAAACATCACTCCTTTGCTGGCCCAATTAATATGGGGCTATGCCGTAGTTTTAATTTATTATTAGGTATAAGTATAAGTGTAGTTGCACTTTCACATTTCTGGTATATCGCGATTATTCCTTTAATTTTTATTGGAGATATAACGCTAACTAGCCAAGGAGAAGTAGAAGCGGGAAATAAATATGCCCTAAATTTTGCACTTTGCTTAGATTTATTAGTTTTTGGAATTTTTATCGCCCTGCATTTTTTTACTGATTATAGCATCCTTTACGCCGTTCCATTTTTAGGGCTTTGGCTTTGGATGAATGTTAGTTCAAAGGTAAAAGCTATTCGAGATAATCAGCCAAAAATGGTTATGAATGCTGTAAAAATGGGCGTTTTATCCTTAATTCCATTAAACGCTGGTATAGCTGCAGGTTTTCAGGGATGGGTAATTGGTTTAATTGTTTTGTCTTTATTCCCTATTTCTCTTGGTTTAGCAAGGAAATTTTCAGTAACTTGACGCCTAAGAAATCAACCTATTCTAGAAGCCGTTTGTTACTAAGTAACGGCAAAACAATAACTTGAACATCTAGGACGGCTTCTTTTGCTCCTATTTCTCCTTTAAAATCAGTCATAGTATCAACAATACTCCTTCTTTTAAAGAAAAACTAGAACCAAAATAAGCTCGTCCAGATGACCAACTTATTATTTCGTCGTTACTAAACAGATTTTTAGAAAATAAGCAGAAATAATGACTACTGACAAAGCAATTCAAAAAAAAAATCACCCCACTATACATCAACAGTTCTCCATTTCTTATAATTATAAGGTAAAGTTTACCGAACATTTATTTCAACCTAATAATTTAACCTTTGTTGATACCCTCCAAGCGGATAATAATCCGAAGGTCAGAAAGTTAGTTTTTGTTATTGATAGCGAAGTGGAAAAACACCATCCCTATTTAAATAATGCCATCCAAGATTATTGCCTCGCTTACCCAACAGAATTGCAATTATGTGGAACACCATTAATCGTAGTAGGTGGAGAAGCTTGCAAAAACAATTTTCATTTAGTAAATGACATTTTAAAATATATTGACGACCAAAAAATCGACAGACATGCCTATGTCATAGCAATTGGAGGTGGCGCTATTCTTGATTTAGTGGGTTTTGTAGCTGCTATTGCTCATAGAGGCATTCGACATATCCGTATTCCTACTACCGTTCTCTCCCAAAATGATTCTGGAGTAGGCGTAAAAAATGGAATAAATTATTTTAATAAAAAAAATTACTTAGGCACTTTTGTTCCGCCTTTCGCCGTCATTAATGACGCCAATTTTTTGTTGACTTTAAACCAGAGAGATTGGCGGTCTGGCATTTCTGAAGCCGTAAAAGTAGCTTTAATTAGAGAGGCTGATTTTTTTTATTGGATTGAAGAAAATGCGCAAAATCTAGACAATAGAATAATGGAAACAATGGAAATCTTAATTTACCGTTGTGCCCAACATCACATGAATCATATTTCTACCAATGGAGACCCTTTCGAAAAAGGAAGTTCCAGACCGCTTGATTTTGGTCATTGGGCAGCTCATAAATTAGAGCAATTAACCGACTACAAAGTTCGGCATGGAGAAGCGGTCGCCATTGGGATAGCACTTGATGTTGCCTACTCTTATCATGTAGGCATGCTATCTAAAAAAGCTATGAAACGGGTCCATACTTGTTTGGAAGCATTAGGTTTTTTTATTTACCATCCTTTATTGCACAATGAACAAAAGAACGCTTTTAATCCTATTTTATGGGAAGGTTTAGAAGAATTTAGAGAGCATCTAGGTGGCGAATTGACCATTATGCTGTTAGATGACATTGGTCATGGCGTGGAAGTTCATCAAATGAATCAGGAGGTTTTAGGAAAAGCCTTAATGGAATTGATTCCGAAAGTAGGATATATAAACAAATTTGTTTAGTAAGGGACTTTGCAAAAGAACCTGTCAGGTTGGCAGCTTATTTTTCCTCGTCCACAAAAGTAATAGCAATTGAGAGTTACAAAAAAAGGGCACTTAACCTATTGTACCAATATTCATCCTGGAGAAACTTGGCCAGCTGTTTTAAAAAGTTTGGAAAAATCGCTCGTTGTCAAAAAAAAGTTATCTCCCAAAAAGCCTATGGGCATCGGCTTGCGTTTATCCGCACAAGCTGCTAAAGAATTAGGAACAGGCAAGCAGTTAACCGCTTTTAAAAAATGGTTAGACTATCATAATTGTTATGTTTTTACGATGAATGGCTTTCCTTATGGTGGATTTCATGGAGAAAAAGTCAAAGCTAAAGTACATGCACCAGATTGGACGACCAAAAAAAGAGTGGTTTATACCAAAAGACTCTTTGACCAACTAGCCGTCTTACTTCCAAAAGGAATGGATGGAGGTGTTTCTACTTCACCGATTTCTTATCGCTTTTGGCATGAATCCGATGCTGCGCTTAAGGAAGCGATGGAAGTGGGAGCTAAAAACATGATTAAGATTGTCAAACACTTAATAAAATTAAAAGACAAAACAGGAAAGGTATTGCATTTGGATATAGAACCAGAACCAGATGGAATTCTTGAAAATAGCACGGAATTTATTTACTTTTTTGAAAAGGTATTACTTAAAATAGGCGTAGAACACCTAGGAAAAAAACTAAACTATTCTGCTAAAACTGCTACTGCTGCCATTAAAGAACATATCCGATTATGCTATGATGTTTGTCATTTTGCGGTAGCCTACGAATCACCAAAGCCTATTTTAAAACGATTGGCAAAAAAAGGAATTAAAATTGGCAAGATACAAATAAGTGCGGCTATAAAAACGAAGCTGAAAACCGAAGGAAAATCAAGAAAAAAAGCTAAAATTAGCCTTTTACCTTATAATGAATCTACTTATTTACACCAAACCGTTTTTAAGACCAAAAAAGGAAAACTCGAACAATTTCCAGACCTTGGCCCTGCTTTGGAGGTAATAGATAACCCAAAATATACAGAACTTAGAACCCATTTTCATGTTCCCATTTTTACGGACATTTATGGCAATTTGCAATCCACACAAGATGAAATTATCAAGTTATTACACTTGTGGAAAGATAAGCCGTTCACAAATCATTTGGAAGTAGAAACCTATACATGGGATGTATTACCAGATAATAATCAATTAACTTTAACGGATTCTATTTATCGAGAATTGGATTGGGTTGTTAACACCATTGCCTAAGTACAAAGACTGAATTAGTGGAAGGATTTATAAATACTTGGCAGCTTCAAAAATTGTTGCCAGTTATTATAAAGCAAATAGGTAACAGAAAGTTTATTGAATCAAGGACTTATATATGGGGCATATAATGCATATAAGTAGTGTAAGAGAAATATCGTAACTACTTATTTTTTGATTGTATAATTGTAAAATTGTGTAATTGTATACGTGACGTGCACAATCATACAATCTCACAATCTTTACAATCATTTTAAGTAGTTTTAAAAGCTTTCAAAATGCAGCAAACAGCAATTATCAATGTAGTCGGTTTAAGTTCGGAATTGCTTCAACAAAACATGCCTTTCCTTTCTAAATGGGCAGCCGATAATCGAAAAGTTTCGATTATTAATCCAGTTTTACCAGCAGTTACTTGTACCGCTCAATCGACCTATCTAACTGGAAAATATCCGAATGAACATGGTATTGTCGCTAATGGATGGTATTTTAAAGACGAATGTGAATTAAAATTATGGCGGCAATCAAATCACTTAGTACAAGCACCTAAAATTTGGGACGTTGCTAAAGCCAAAGACCCAACCTTTACTTGCGCTAATATGTTTTGGTGGTATAACATGTATTCTTCTGTGGACTATTGTGTAACGCCACGTCCACAATATTTTGCGGATGGTCGAAAAATGCCAGATTGTTATAGTTTTCCAATGGATATCCGACATCGGTTAGAAAAAGAAATAGGTACTTTTCCACTCTTTAATTTTTGGGGACCTCAAACCAGTATTATTAGCAGTCAATGGATTGCAGATGCTAGTAGGAAAGTCTATGAATGGTATAATCCAACCATGACCTTAATTTATTTACCACATTTGGATTATAATTTACAAAGGCACGGACAAACGCATCCTTCGGTACAAAAAGATTTAGCAGAAATTGATACCGTCTGTAAAGGCTTAATTCAATTTTTTGAAAAAAATGAGGTAGCGGTGACTGTTTTATCTGGTTATGGTATTACCAATGCCGACCAGCCAATTCATATCAATAAAATTTTAAGAGAAAACGATTTAATTAGTGTTAGAGAAGAACGTGGCTTAGAACTACTAGATGCTGGAACAAGCAGAGCGGTGGCTTTGTCCGACCATCAAATAGCCCATATCTATATTAAAAATAAGGCAGATATTCCGCTAGTAAAATCTATTCTATCAAAAGTAAAGGGGATTGAACACTTATTAGATGAGTCAGGTAAAAAGGAATATCATTTAGACCACGAGCGTTCTGGTGATTTAGTGGCAGTTGCAGATAAAGATAGTTGGTTCACTTATTATTATTGGTTAGACGATAAAAAAGCGCCAGATTTTGCTCGAATAATTGATATTCATAAAAAGCCAGGTTATGACCCTGTTGAAATGTTTTTAGACCCTAAAAAGAAATTAATTTTTCCTAGAATTGCGCTTAAAGTTTTGAAAAAAAAGCTAGGTTTTAGAATGCTAATGGATGTAATTCCCTTGGATGCGACTTTGGTCAAAGGCTCTCATGGTCGCATTAATGTCGCAGATAAAGATAAACCTGTTTTTATAAGTAACCTAAATACCCCTAAACATTTAGAAGCGGTAGAGGTATTTGATTGGCTATTAAAAGCAAGTGAATTGTCTAAGTAATCTGTCAAGTTAATCGGGTTAGCTATTCGTAATCGCCAAATTTAAAGGAACTGTAAATTTGGCGATTACGACAAACGAATCAACCTCTTGTACGGTGTAAGTCGCAGTGATATTAGCTAACCGTTTCGGATTCCCTAACCATTTTTACAAATGTTTTAATTGCCCCTTTTATATCCGTTGCTTTATCCAATGTTCTAATAAAAGCACTTCCAATAATCGCCCCACTACTAAATTGACAAGCGGTTGTATAAGTCGCATGGTCAGAAATACCGAAACCTATCAATCGGGGGTTCTTTAATTGCATATCATTAATGCGATTAAAGTACGCAATTTGTTCCTCGGAAATACCTGATTTTGAACCTGTAATAGAAGAACTAGAAACCATGTATATGAACCCTCTAGCCAAATTATCTATTTGTCGAATGCGTTCTTCACTTGTCTGTGGGCTAATCAAAAAGCTAATGCGCAAGCCTAATTCTTCAAACAACGCTCTATATTTTTCTTCAAAAACATAAACAGGTAAATCTGGTAAAATCAAACCATCTACCCCAACTGCTGCACAGGTTCTAAAAAAGCGCTCTTCCCCAAATTGCATAACCTGATTAAAATAACCCATCATGATTAGTGGAATCTGTGTCTTTTCTCGAACCTTCTTTATTTCCTCAAATAATAACTCTACATTCATCCCATTCTTTAATGCGACCGTACTGCTATCCTGAATCGTCGGCCCATCTGCCATTGGGTCAGAATAAGGCATACCCAATTCTATTAAATCCACGCCAGCTTCCTCTAAAGTTAGAATGATGTCTTGCGTGTCCTTTAGATTTGGATGCCCTGCGGTGAAATAAACGTTTAAAATATCTTTTTTCTTATTAGCAAAAAGCTTGTCTAATCTATTCATTATTATGAAGTGTCAGTTGTCGGGTATTAAATTAGAGGTTAACCTAATACCCGATATTTATTTATTAAAAATCATTAGCCTACTCACAAAAAGATAGTACGAGGGGCTAACAGGGAATACGGTAAAAGAAGTATTTGGGTTTTGGTTTATCAATTTTTCGGTCGCCTTATTTAGCACCTAAAATCCGATTTAATATTTTTTGGGTAATCAAATAAGTTGGTTTTACTCCATTCAAACCTAAGCTTCCAGAAGCTAAAGTTTTTCCAGTTTCTAAAGGATTATCAGAAGCATAATAGGCATATCGTAAGATTACATCTGGGCTGATACTATGTCTAACTTTAGAAGCAGCTTGAATCGCTTTTTGATAATTGGCACCTTCCATTTCTAAGCCAATAGCTTGCCAAGAAGACTTTAGAAAATAGCGAAAAACGTCTCTGTTTTGTAGAGAAGTACCTAGTACGGTAATCATTGGGCCGCCGACTACTTGTAAACCATTTCCTTCAAATTCGGCGACTGAAAAATCATTTTCAAAAGGATAATTGTCTGCTATTCCTTCAAAAACATGCGCAGTAGGTATCATTATATCACCCTTGCCACCTTTCAAAATACCAGCCTTTCCCATGATAGAAATAGAAGCAATATCCAAGCCGATTTTTTGGTTGTCGAAATCATAAGGTTTGAGTAACTCATCCATTGTCTCATAAGCCTGTTCCCCAAAGGCATAGTCCATGACGATAATGACAGGCCTATGTTTCTTAATGTATTTTTCGTCTAATTGAATTTCAGAAGGTAGGGTGTTTGATTTTATTTTTTTAGTATCAAAAATTTGCACAGAAATATTCGTACCACTTGTATCATCCAGTTGATACATGCCATTTTTAAGGGCATATTCTTTAATCTTTTCTCGAAGTGGTGCACCTTTTTCGCCACTTAATTCTCTGGCTAGATTTTCTAGTGAACTGCCAATTTTTTTAAGTCCGGTCAATGCACCTTTACCATAAATCGAATTCATCACACTATGTAAATTGGCGCTGATGATATGTAGTGGTCGATCTAATAAGGCATTCTCCTGTAGAAATTGTTTGATGTGTTGCGCCCATAATTCTCCGTAAACATGGTGGCCAATCTTTTCTCTTAAAGCAGAAGAAAAAGAAATCTCTCTATCATTTTTTTCATATTCTTCTTGAATAGACAATTGTCCTAGCCAATAGGTAATGTGAAAAATGCTATTTACTTTAGGGCTTTTGGAAAAACGCTCACAAGCATCAACGGTATCATTATAAGTCCGACCTAATAAAGTACTCAAATAAGTATACGCAACATCCTTATTAAAATCTTCTTCTTTTTCTTCTTCTTTCAACACAATTTCCTCTAACCTTAACCATTCTCGCTTTTTTTCTCCTCGATGATTCAAGCTATTTTTCCTGATTTTTTCCGCCTCGATATACATAAAAGTCAGGTGCGTCAAAATATCATAAATATCACTTCGGCCTCTTGTCATTTCTACAAACATCTGTTCATCATCAATTCGATAACAATTTCTTCTTCTTTTTCCTGGAATAATGGGGGCAAAACTAGAATCCTCAAACCCTTCTCTAGATATTAACCGAATATATCGACACTCTTCTATCCCTACTGGTAAGCGTTCAAAAATATATAATAAGCCATCTAATTCTACTTGTTCAGGGTCATTAATGGAACCGTAAATTTCTGGTTGGAGGGCTTGTAAGGCTTCTATCATCGCTTCTCCTGAAACACCCAAGGGCTTGTAGCTACCTCGAATAAAAAGGTGTCGCATAGCGATGTATAAACGTTGGATAGCTTCTCTAGATTCTTGCGCTCGGGTGCGTTTTAGTTGTTTCATCAATTTGTGTTATCTGTTGTCGGTTATCGGTTGTCGATTGTCCAAACTGACAACCGATAACAGACAACTCATAACCGACAGCTGCTTAATAAAAATAGGTCTGTAACCGATCCCAAATCGCCACTCTTTCTTTAATTAAATAAAGTAACAACGCAATCGTAAAGAAGAAAATTCCCAATTTCCAATTACGAATACTTTTTGCTAATTTTTCTCTTCGACTTTTATATCGATGCCTACCTGAATATGCCATAAATTATGTAGCTCTAACGCTATTCCAATAGCTATTGGAATGGCTTGGTGGTTAATAATATTTTCAACTGTAGCGTCAAAATCAAAATATTTTTTGTTACTATTTTCACCAAGCAGAGCTTGGCGCTACAGAAAATATTTGCAAAGATAAGAAACCCTTTTCTTCTAAAAAGGGAAAAAAACATCGGTTTTAGATACTTTATTTTTTATAGTCAAATAGCACAACAACCAAAAGGAACATTCTTTGTTTAGTTATTACTACCATTTTAGTAAACGCCATACCATGAAAAAGAGTTTTTTATTCCTATTCTGTTTATGCTTCTTTTTTGCTTGTAATACTTATCGAAGTTTACCCGAATTAGTCTATAATAATGACTGGGAAACTTTAACTATTGAAGCAACAGCCCAAATAAGAAACGGGGATGCAGCAGCAGGCTGGAAGTATTTGACTGAAGGTGATTATATTGGTTCAGGTATTCCATTTGACTTAGTTAAAAAGAAAATTGCCACTCAAAAAGATACCGTCCTCAATAGAACAGGTGCTAATGAAAATTTACCGTTTGGTTTAACTGCTTTTCAGCATAATAACGGTACGACCGTCATGTCTGGGAATTGCTTGACTTGTCATGGAGGCTATTTGAACGATGAATTTATTGTAGGTTTAGGCGGCTTTGGGTCTGAGTTTAATGATTTTTCTAAAAATAACGCACCGACTTTTAAAGCCTTAAATACACTCGTCAAAATAAAATATAAAAAGGATTCAAAGGAAAGGGAGGCGTACGACATCTTTGGTAAAATTAATAAAGAAGCTTTATCGTATATTGTTACACCCTTTGAAGGCGTCAATCCAGCGTTCCGTTTAGAAGAAGCCTATATTATGAAGCGGAATAAAGAAGATTTAACCTTACAAGAAGATAGTAATTATAAATTAGACAAACGCTACACTTTAGCTTCAGATGTTCCGCCATGGTGGCATCTTAAAAAGAAAAATGCGCTATACTATAATGGCATGGGGAGAGGAGATTTTACTAAATTATTAATGCAAGCTTCTACCCAAGGTATAAAAGACAGTACAGAAGCCAGAGCTATTCAGCAAAATTTTATTGATGTTTTGGCTTATCTGGAAACGTTGGAAGCGCCTAAATATCCCAAACCCGTCAATGAAAAAATTATCTGGCAAGGCGAAAAATTATTTAATAAAAAATGCAGCCAATGCCACGGTACTTATGGCGAAATCGAAGCTTATCCCAATAAATTAGTTGCTTTAGAAACCGTTAAAACAGACCCGTATTATGCCCAGAATTTTAGTACTAAGATGCATTTAGCGGATTGGTATAATGAAAGTTGGTATGGTCAATCTGAACCTAAATCCTTTGTTCAACCGATGGATGGCTATATTGCGCCGCCTTTGGATGGCATTTGGGCAACCGCCCCTTATTTTCATAATGCTTCGGTGCCTACTTTAGAAGGCGTTTTGAATAGTAAGATAAGACCAACTTACTGGCGAAGAATAGCCGAATTAGATTATGAAAAAATGGGTTGGCGATATCAGGAAATGACTAAAGGTGGCAATAAAAAAACATACAATACGACCTTACCTGGTTATAGTAATCAAGGCCATGATTTTGGGGATGAATTTACAAAGGAACAGCGAATGGCGGTGATTGAATATTTGAAGACGCTGTAAAGGATAATCATACTAGAAATAAAAAAGATTAACTATAGAAATACAGTAAGTCGATTAAGAGGTTTTCTTAATCGGCTTATTAATTTTATCTTTTATTTTGTAACACAAATCTTCACACTGTTCCAATAAATCATCTAATTCATTTAGTCCTTTTGAATTGAATTTTTCTAATTCTTTTTTATCTATAGACTGAATGAAGTTTCTATCTTGGCTTAAATTGGCTAAAATTTCTTTAGCATTAATTGCTTCCTTTTTTTTAATCATCATTTATTTTTTTCTAGTTTTTTGATAATTCTTCTTAGCTCACTAATCTCATCTAAAGCATCATCAATATAATTTTCTAATGCTCGTTTGCCACCTAATTCTTCCAGAAAATGTTCAGGGTACAAATGGACTAATTTTAATCTTAACAAAGTACTTCTTAATTTATTCTTGTAATCTTTTAAAGACATTTGGTCAAACTAATTTGCGCCTCCCCTATAATGTTTTAATTATTCAAAATATATAGTGCTCTTGTGTAGGCTCTCAAAAATACAGTTTTTTTCCAACAATAGAAAATCATTTAATGATTCAATTTCCATTATGATTGGAATAGAAACTTTTTGATACTTTTGTGTTTGTTATTTTTTCATTCAATAACACTTTTCCAAAAAATGGGTTTCAAATCATTCTTCGTTAGACCTTTTGCTAAAAAAATTGCTAGAGATATTGACCGTTGGTCAAAAGAAGCAGTTAATGCCCAAGAGAAAGTATTCCAATCTTTAATACAAGGTGGAAAAAATACCGTTTTTGGAAAAGAACACGGTTTTGATAAAATAACTTCCTACCAAGCCTTTCGGCAACAAGTGCCTATCCGAGACTATGAAGCCTTGCGCCCATACATTGAGCGCATCAAAAAAGGAGAAGCGGATATTCTGTGGAAAGGGAAACCCAAATATTTTGCTAAAACTTCTGGTACGACTTCAGGCGTCAAATACATTCCGTTGACTAAGGAAAGTATGCCCAATCATTTTAATTCCGCTAGAAATGCCTTATTTAATTATTATGCTCGAACGGGTAAAGGCAATTGGCTAGATGGTAAAATGATTTTTCTATCGGGGAGTCCTGAACTAAGTGAAGTTGGGGGAATTGCAACTGGTCGATTATCTGGTATTGTAAACCATGAAGTCCCGTCTTGGTTAAAAACGAATCAGTTGCCCAGTTATCCGACGAATTGTATTGAAGAATGGGAAGAAAAACTAACGGCAATCGTTGAAGAAACGCATAATCAAGATATGCGGCTCATTAGTGGGATTCCGCCTTGGGTACAGATGTATTATGAACGACTATTGGATAAAACAGGCAAAAAATATGTCAAAGATATTTTTCCCAATTTTTCTGTTTTCGTTTATGGTGGGGTCAATTTTGAACCTTATCGCTCTAGCTTAGAAGCCTTAGTTGGCAAACGATTGGATAGCATAGAAACTTATCCTGCTTCCGAAGGATTTATTGCTTTTCAAGACGACCCGAACGAGAAAGGTTTATTATTGAATGCTTACTCAGGTATCTTCTTTGAATTTATTCCTGCCGAAGAAATTTTTAACGATAATCCAACTAGACTATCTCTAAAAGAAGTAGAACTAGGCGTCAATTATGCCATTATCATTAATAATAATGCAGGGCTTTGGGGCTATAATATTGGCGATACGGTTCAATTTGTTTCCAAAGACCCTTATCGAATTATCGTTTCTGGGAGAATCAAACATTTCATTTCTGCTTTTGGCGAGCATGTTATTGGTAAAGAAGTCGAAGAAGCTTTATTAAGTGCTGCTAAAAAAACAGGGGTTAAAGTCGTTGAATTTACCGTTGCTCCTAATATTACACCCAAAGAAGGTGGCCTGCCTTATCACGAATGGTTGATAGAATTTGAAGAAACGCCGAATGATTTGACGGCTTTTGCGCAAAACATCGACCGTGAAATGATTCAACAAAACATTTATTATGAAGATTTGATTAAAGGTAATATTTTGAGGACTTTAAAAATTAGTCCTTTAAAAAAAGATACCTTTAGGAATTATATGAAATCACAAGGTAAATTAGGCGGGCAAAATAAAGTCCCTCGTTTATCGAATGATAGAAAAATCGCACAACAATTACTTTCACTTCAATAGAGGTTTTAGGAACGCTCCGATTTGCTAAATTTTCAGAATCTACCGTACCTACACACGTAGGACGTACACGTAAAAGCACTAGTTTTAAAGAAAATTAGATAAATATTGACTTAAATGGTGTCGGAGCTACGCTCCTTCTGGGCTTTTTCTTAGAATTTTTTCTACAGACAGGGCCAGAGCTACGCTCTTTTTTCAATTTTAAAAGGGCATCGCCCTGAAACCGTCTGTAGAATTACCAAATTTTAGCACTTTTCCTAAGGAGCATCGCTCCGACACCACATTTTTTTACTTTACAAAAAGCAAAACGTGTAGATACTGTAGATCTTGAAGATTTAGCAAATTAAGCCTAGGACTTTCCAAACCTCCAAAACAAACAAGTCATGCAAATACGAACGCTGTTATTACTAATCATATCCGTTGCCTTGATGGTAGCTTGCGCAGATGCCCCTAAAACGCCCGAAGCACCTGAAGCAACGCCTATCTCAGAAATGAGCGACGATGCCATTAAAAAATTGGCAGATGAATTAGCGCATAAATACATTATTACGGATGGGCACGTTGATTTACCTTACCGATTAAAAGTGACCAATTTTAGATTGGAAAAAGAATTTTTAGGCATTCCGCTAAAAACGGATAAAGGAGATTTTGATTTAGAAAGAGCTAAAAAAGGTGGTTTAGATGCGCCTTTTATGTCGATTTATATTCCTGCTTCTTATCAAAAATCAGGTGGTGCAAAAATCTTTGCCGATTCTTTAATTGATATGGTGTCGGGGATTGCTGATGCGCATCCAGATAAATTTGCCATCACTACTTCTCCTGCACAAGCAGAGGATAATTTTAAGAAAGGTATTTTGTCTTTACCAATGGGCATGGAAAATGGGGCACCTATTGAAGATGATATTAATAATGTCGCTTATTTCCACGAAAGAGGGATTCGTTATATTACTTTAACGCACTCTAAAGACAACCAAATTTGTGATTCTTCTTATGATTCTACTCGAACTTGGAATGGTCTAAGTCCTTTTGGGGTGGACGTCGTGAAAGAAATGAATAAGGTCGGTATTATGGTGGATATTTCGCACGTTTCAGATTCTACTTTCTACCAAGTTATGGCAATGACGGATGTACCTTGTATCGCTTCTCATTCTTCTTGTCGAAAATTTACGCCTGGTTTTGAACGAAATATGAATGATGATATGATTAAATTATTAGGCGAGAAAAATGGGGTCATTCAAATTAACTTTGGCTCTACTTTCTTGGATGGCGAAATTGCTAAACAACGGAATGGATTAAGAAGCAAATTGAGTAAATTATTAAAAGATTCAGGTTTAGAATTTGGGGATGATGCGGCAAAATCAATTATTGAGCAGTTCCAAAAGGATAATCCTACGTTATTTTCTGATGTAGAAAAAGTAGCTGACCATATTGATAATGTAGTAAAAGTTGCAGGAATTGAACATGTTGGACTCGGGTCAGATTATGATGGTGTAGGCGATAGTTTACCAACGGGATTAAAAGACGTTTCTCAATATCCTAATCTAATTTTCACCCTTTTAAAAAGGGGGTATTCAGAAGAAGATATTGCTAAAATATGTTATAAAAATGTTTGGCGAGTTTGGAATGCAGTAGAAGCAGCGGCGGCAAGTTAAGCGATTAATTAAACAGTTGTCAGTTATCAGTTGTCAGTTTCACCTAAGGGTTAGTCAAGTATAAAGTGACAGGTAGTGCATTTTTTCGCACAGACACTTGGAGGTCTTAAAGACGCTCCAAGGTCAGCCAAGAAAAACCTTGGAGCGTCTTTAAGACCTCCAAGCGTTTTAAAAAGCTAACCTCTCCTTTCAAATTTGATAAACTGTTAGGCATAACCGACAACTGACAACCGACAACCGACAACTGATATAAAATTGTCAACAACAAAAAAAGTAGGCGTCATCGGTGCAGGTAGTTTTGGCACAGCGATTTCCAATTTAATTGCCTTAAATGGAATTGAAGTATTACTCTATAGTAGACGGCAAACGGTCATTGATAAAATTAATCAAGAACGGAAACATTACGGTATTCCAGTTTCTGAGCATATTGAATTAACCAATGATATTCAAAAAGTGGCTAAAGAATGTACCGTCATTTTTCCAATCGTGCCTTCTAGCGCCTTTCGGGAAACCATGCAAAAATTAGGTCCTTTTTTAAAACCTTACCATATTTTAATTCATGGTACTAAAGGTTTTGATTTAAAAGGGGTAACCGAAGAAGCCTTGATTGGGCGGCAAGTCAATATTATGCGCCAGCATGTTTCTACGATGAGCGAAGTAATTCGACAGGAAAGTATTGTGGTAAAAATAGGTTGTTTATCTGGGCCTAATTTAGCCTCTGAAATATTAGAAGGTCAACCTACTGCAACGGTTATTGCAAGTCAGTTTACAGAAGTCATCAAAGAAGGGCAAGGTATTTTAGATAGTCCTCAATTTCATGTTTTTGGTTCCCACGAAATTTTAGGTGCAGAGCTGGCAGGTGCGTTAAAAAATATCATTGCTCTTGGGTCTGGTATTTTAGGTGGTATGGGGATGGGTAAAAATATTCAAGCCATGTTAATTACTAGAGGATTGACCGAAATGATTAATTATGGAAAAGCAATGGGTTCTACCGCTCAAGCATTTTTAGGCACAGCAGGTATCGGTGATTTAGTTGCGACTGCTACCAGCAAACAAAGTAGAAATTATACTTTTGGTTATCGAATAGGTCAAGGAGAACCACCCGAAGATATCTTTATGTCAATGCCTGAATTAGCAGAAGGCGCTCGGACTTTAAAAATTGCTAGAGGTTTAGCGAGACATTATAAATTGCATGTCCCGATTACTGAAATGTTATACAATGTCGTTTTTGAAGGTTTTGATAAAAAACGGGCTTTGTATTATTTAATGAAATATCCTTATGCGGTGGATGTCGATTTCTTATAAAAAATTGTTTTTTCTGACGCTGATTTTTATGATTTTTTTTCGATATGCAGACGAGTTAGGAGGATGGGACAACGGATTTAAACAGATTTAACGGATAGGAACGGATTTCTTTACGAAATCCCTTACGCTAAAATAAATCATATTTTCATCTTATCAATCAGCGAAATCAGCGTCAAAAAATAAAGTCACGAATGCTGTTTAACTCATCTATTCAAAATTAACACACTCTTGCTTACAGTTTTTGGTATCCGACATCATGGCGCAGGTTCTGCAAGAAGTCTACACAATGCTTTGGTAGCGCTACAACCAGACTGTATCCTCATCGAAGGTCCACCAGATGCAGGAAATGACCTGATAGATTATGTCGTCAATGAAAACTTAATCCCACCTATTGCTTTATTAGTCTACAATCCAAGTAATTTAAAACAGGCGGCTTATTATCCATTCGCTCATTTTTCTCCAGAATGGCAAGCGATGAAATATGGCGTAGCAAACGATATTCCAACGGCTTTTATGGATTTGCCAAGGACACTCGCTTTTTCATTAGACTTAAAAGAAAAAACAGCAGGGCAAAAAATTATTCGTTTTGAACAAGTCTCCGAGGAGGCGACTAAAGAAGAACGAAAAATTGCCAAAGACCCACTAGGATATGTCGCAAAATTAGCAGGATATGAAGATAGTGAAAGATGGTGGGATGTTACTTTTGAAAGTACTAATAATCCAAGTGAAATATTTAAATCCATTCTTTCTTTAATGGGCGAATTGCGAGATGCCGTCAAGGAAACACCCCTTCGAGAGTTGCAACGAGAAGCCTATATGAGAGGCGTGATTAGAGATGCGGTAAAAGAAGGCTATGAAAATATTGCCGTCATCTGCGGTGCTTGGCATTCCCCCGTTTTAGCGAATTATCAAACCTATAAAGCAACGAGCGATAAGAAATTTTTAAAAGGCATTAAAAAAATAAAAACCAAAGTCACTTGGGTGCCTTGGACGTATAAAAGAATTGCTCGCCAAAGTGGTTATGGTGCAGGTATTATCTCCCCTGCTTGGTACGAATTATTATTTGATAAGTCGGATGAAGTAACGGTTCAATGGATGTCTAAAGCCGCACATTTATTGAGAGCAGAAGGATTGCCCGCTTCTTCTGCGCATATTATCGAAGGGGTTCGATTGGCAGATTCTCTAGCGGCTTTGCGCAATTTATCTGTGGCAGGAATTAGTGAATTGCGAGAAGCGGCCATTGCTATTTTATGCGAAGGTGCAGCAAGTCCCTTGAAATTAATTGAAGAAAAATTAATTATCGGGGATAAAATAGGCGAAGTACCCGATGAAATTCCAGTTGTTCCACTCCAACAAGATTTGAATACTTGCATTAAATCCGCTCGCTTGACCAAAGAAAAAAAAGCTTTTGGGAAAGTTGACAAGAAATTAGATTTAAGAAAAACCGCCAATTTAGCTGCTAGTCATTTATTACATCGCTTAAATATTTTAGGCATTCCTTGGGGAACAACGCTAGAAAATTCTCAACATACAAAAGGTAGTTTCAAAGAAGTCTGGTCGCTAGAATGGCATCCCGATTTTGCCATTCGGATTATCGAAGCAGGTATGTGGGGCAATACCGTTTATGAAGCTGCCACTAATTATATTTTTGATAATAAAGATAAACAGGCTTCTTTAGCAGAATTAACGCAATTAATCGAAGCAGCTTTAAATGCCGATTTAAAAGAAGTCATTATTGCGCTGACTACTGAATTAACCAATCAATCGGCGCTGACCAAAGATATTTTTAACCTAATGGATGCGTTGCCATCTTTGGTAAATATCATCCGATATGGAAGTAGTCGGCAAATTAATTTAACGGCAGTCACTACGGTCATTGACCAAATTATTCCAAGACTTTGTATCGGTTTACCCAATGCTTGTTTGAATATTGATGAAGATACCGCTACCAATATTTTTGATAAAATTATCGCCATTAATCGAGCCGTACATACCCTAAATGAAACCAAACATATTCAAAGTTGGTATGCTACACTATCCAAAATAATGGGCATGACTGCCAATGGTATTTTAGTCGGTTTAAGTACTCGAATTTTATTTGATAAAAATTATATAGATACAGAAGTTGCGAGTACGTATATGCACTTAGCATTGTCTAAAGGAAATGAAGCCTTATTTAGCGCACAATGGATAGAAGGTTTTCTGAATGGAAGTGGACTCTTATTAATCCATCAAGATAATCTTTGGCAGATAATGGATGAATGGTTGGCTCATTTAGAAGTAGAACGGTTTACGGAAATCTTGCCTGTATTGCGACGAACTTTTGCTAAATTTTCTCATCCTGAGCGACAGAAAATGATGGCTTTGGCAAAAAGAGGGAATATCAAAACGACCATTATTGAACAACCAGCAACAGTAACAATTAATCAGGAACGAGTAGATAAGGTTTTGCCTACTTTGAAGTTGTTGTTGGATTTGTAGCGTCCAATATATGTATCAAGTGTGATGCATAACCACATCTAGCATGTATACATTGTTCGCTTTTAGTATTCTTTTTTATTTGATTCATTTATCACATAAATCGTTGCTCTCGCTTTTCCTAATTTTTTAATTAATCCTTCTTCTGTTAAATATTTTATATCTTTTTTTAAGGTGTAGGAGGTGTAATCTTTTAAGGATGACGTAATATCACTTATTTTTACTGGTTCGTTTTTTTGAATAAATTGAAGTACTTCTTTTTGCCTATTATTGAGGTAACTTTTTTTGTTTTTAATTTTTGCGTATCTGTCCTCTAGCTTATGGATTGTCGCTTCTAATGTCCCTAAAAAAAATAATATCCATTCATTTATAATTTCTTCTTTTGTTCCTCTATTTTTTTGTCCACTCATCAATGCTTTATAATATTCCTTCTTTCTTTTTTCTATCTCAATTTCCATTGAAGCATATTTCATAAAATCATATCCCTGTCTTAGTAGTAATAGGGTAGTCAATAGCCTTGATAATCTTCCATTCCCATCTTGATATGGATGTATTGATAAAAATTCATAGACAAAAACCGAAATTATAAGTAGTGGATGTAGTTCTTCGTTCTTGATATTTTCATTCGTCCAAAAAATAAGCGTTTCCATTTCACCTTTAACTAAGAAGGGTTCTGTCGTATTAAAGATTATTTTTTGCTTTCCCCCAGGATAATTGGCTACCACTTTATTTGATAGCTTTTTATAGCCTCCTCTGTGACTTTCGTCCTTTGAACTGACTTGTAGTAAGGATTTATGTAAATGATGAATATGGTTTTCCTTGATTTCTATTGAGTTATAAGCATCTAACATTAAATTGAGTACCTCATAATATCCAAATACTTCTTGTTCGTCTCGGGTCTTAAAGGAGGTGATTTTTACGGAGTCAATTAATTGTTTGACTTCTTTATCTGTTAAAGTAGAACCTTCAATCCTTGTAGAAGAACCTATACTTTCTATGGTGGCTATTTGCTTTAATTCTTTGAGATAGATTGATTCTTTTACCTCTAATCCAGTCCATTTTCCTTTAAAAGAATCTATAAAGGCTATCTTCTTTATTATTTGTTGGTTTGTTTTGAAATCGAATGCTAATTTTGATTCTATTTTTGAATTATTCATTATTTATCCAATTTTTATTTGATTCAAAAATAGGGATTAAAATTAAATTATTTGTTTTTTATTCGATTTTTATTTGTTTTTGATTAAAGCGAACGGTTTGTATCTTCGTTTATAGCGACCGAATGGGAGACATAGATGTATTGTTCCCTTTTCGCTTTCTTTTTTATTTTATTTTTCAAAAATTAAAAGGAGGTTTTCTGAATGGAAGCGGACTCTTATTAATCCATCAAGATAATCTTTGGCAGATAATGGATGAATGGTTGGCTCATTTAGAAGCAGAACGTTTTACGGAAATTTTGCCTGTATTGCGACTTTTCTCATCCTGAGCGACAGAAAATGATGGCTTTGGCAAAAAGAGGGAATATCAAAACGACCATTATTGAACAACCAGCAACAGTAACAATTAATCAGGAACGAGTAGATAAGGTTTTGCCTACTTTGAAGTTGTTGTTGGATTTGTAACGTTTAACACATGCGCCGGTACGCAGCGAATGCGGAGTATGATCATAAGCGCATTGTTGTACCTCATTGGTACTAAAATTAAAGTATTTCTATCAAAATAAGAATTTAGTGTTATCCTTTCTATATTAATTTAACAGGTGATTATAAAAGTTGAAGTAGTAAGTAAGTCATTTTTTTATAACTATTCTTGTTAGGAAATCAAGATATTGGACTTGATTTCTTGAATTCTCTGAATGCTATTTCTTAACAATTCATGAGAAGTATGGATTGAACTACCTTTAATTACTAGTTCATAATCGAAACTTTGAGCTGAGCCAAGTAAAAATTTCGCTCCATTTAAAGTACGAAATTCCAGCGGTAGATTACCGTTCTCAAATACAATTAATTCTGCTATTTGTGAATGGACATCTCCCGTCAAATCTCCTTCGTATAAGAAAATGAATAAGATATCATGATCTGTAGGAGTATGGTAAGTCCAGGTTTGTCCTATCTCTAGATTTACTTCCAAATAATTAAGGTTGTAGGGTGGAGTAATCTTACTTTCTAATCCATTATACTTTCCTAGTAACAAATGATATTCTCTATGTTTTGTTATTTCCATATTTTTTAAGAATGTACTCTTTGGTTCTTGCTTTTCCAGTTCTGGAGGTAAGGCAATCCACATTTGAAATCCTCTAGCGTACCTATCACCTCTTATTTGTCCCTTGTGCCATACCCCATTACCAGTTTCCAAATATTCAATATCCCTCACACCTAAATTCACTTTATTTCCTGTGCTTTCTTGAATATCGGTACTTCCTTCTACATAGTAAGTGAATGTCGCAATTCCTGAATGAGGATGCCATCCAAAGCCAGAATTTTTTGGAGGATGACCATTGATATAATCAAAAAAAACAAAAGGCTTTGTGAGTTTACCTTGTATGCTAGGATTGATTAATCTTGTGATTAGGCCATGGTTTTGACCGCTTGTTCTATATATTATTTCTCTTGACATAATGTTTCTATTTTAAATAAATGGAATTAGATATTAGTTAATCGCTTTCAAAAAATTGGCTACTTTCCTTTGATGTTCATTTCTGAATGAATGATCCGTAATTTTTCCATTAGAAAAATTTTGATAAAATGAAGGCAGTGTAAAGCTTTCGATTATGACTGCCCCCAAAAAAGGAAAGGATGTAAGTGCCAATTGGAGTACAGTAGCTCCACCTCTCCTTCCTGGAGAAGTGGTCATTAGAAACATTGGTTTCTGATTCCAGAATTCCGTATTTATTCTTGATAACCAATCTATGATGTTTTTAAATACAGCGGAATAAGAGCCATTATGCTCCGCCAAAGATATCACGAAGCCATCCGCCTTTTCAAAGACTTTACTAAGCTCATCTATCAATGATGGGATGCCATTGTCAGATTCGTAATCGACTCCATAGATGGGTAATTCGAAATCGTTCAAGTTTATTTGAATAATTTCAACATTATCCAACATTTTGGAAGTGTAGTTTACCAACTTCTTATTGATAGATTCTTTACTGTTGCTTCCTGCTAATGCTACTATTCTTTTCATGATTTTAAATTATTTAAATTAGTAATGCCCTTTTGAAGGTTTCTTAAAATATACTTCTATAATAGAAACCAATAGCATTCGTGCTGAACGCCTGTGGCCCATAACGATCCAAATTTAGTCCCACACCGAATTGATGTCTTTTAAGTGAAATGCCCGTACGTAATTGCTGAAAACTTCTAGAATGGGTTTTAAATGCATCCCATACATTAAGGAATTGACCATTCACCCAGAATGATATAGACTTCTTTATCGGAACATTAAATTGAAATTGAGCAAATGTTTCTGCATAGATATTCTCTTCTTGTTGAGAATGTCCAATAGTTGGAATAAGGACAATTAATAGCCTTTCGTTTTTGGATACATATTTTGCCGATATTCTTTGAGAAAATCCAGCAATACTATTGTAATAAATGGAAGGACCAATCGAAAAACTTTTACTAAAATTCCAAAATAAAGTTGGCTGAATGCCTACTTCATTGAAGTCCCGATTTTCATTGGATCTGTAATTTTCAAAGAAACCAAGGGTAGCCAAATTCAGCGACTTCGCATCATTGATGTTATGGTTCGAATAGAGGTTGAAAGTAGTCTTATCTAAACTTTTGAAAAATTCAACTTGAGTGAATTGACCATGTAGGTTGATGGCAATTCCTAAGGTTAAAAGTACTAAGGTAAGCGTTGTGTTTTTCATACTGCAAATATCAGATGAGCAGACATGAAAAAAAATAAACTAGTTTAAGTCTCCGATTTTTTTTTAATTTTTGACTTAATCATGCTCATGAATTCGGGTGTCACACCGATATAAGCAGCTAAATCTTTTTGTTTTATCCTGTTTATTATTTGAGGATACTGTTCCTTGAATCTAAAGTACCTTTCTTCAGCAGTCAAAGAAATACCATGATTAGTTCTTCGGATATAGCTCATGAGTGATCTTTGATATAAGATTCTGTAAAACCTTTCGAATTTTGGAATCTCTTTGAATAGGAGCTCATAATTCGTTCTGGATATGGCCAAAAGCTCAGTATCTTCCAAAGCCTCTATAAAAAAACGAGATGGTTCATTTGAGATAAAGCTTGCCATGTCAGTTGTCCAATAATTTTCAATCCCAAACATTGAAATATGTTGTGTCCCACTCTCATCTAATGTATAGTTCTTCAAACATCCTTTCGTGATGAAATACTCGTATTTCGCTACATCTCCCTCTTGTAAAAGGAAGTTTTTCCTTTTGATTGTGATCTCTTTAAGTAATGAAATAAATCTATGTTTTTCCAGATCCGTCAATTCAATGAATCTCCTGACGTTATTGATAATGAGATTATGAGAATCTTTAAGTTCCATTTTCCTTTAAGTTCTGATAAATTTATTTTTTTAATAGACGTTAAGGAAGTACCTAATGAGAGATAATTCTTGGCTATACGCCCAATGGCGTATACTCAGGTTACTAATAAAAATTAAAAATATTTCACTTTATTCACCGTCACATTCAACCTATAAGGATATCTGCTATCACTTAAACTTCCAATCATATTTATCCAAATTAGCTAAACTAACCTTTAATAAATCAATACAATTCTTAATATCTCCTTTATGTGCCATTTCAATCGCTTGGTGAATATGCCGAGTAGGAATAGAAATAGCCCCTGCAATGGACCCTCCTTTACCGTAGCGTTGAACAGCAGCCGTATCCGTTCCACCTGCAGGTAGAATTTCTGGTTGCCATTTCACTTTATGCTTCTTCGCCACTTCTTTCATATAAGCGACCATTCGATAATCACAAACAACAGAACCGTCCATAATTTTGATGCCAGCCCCTTTTCCTAAGCTAGTGACCATTTCATGTGGCATTGCCCCAGGTACATCAAAAGCAATCGTGGTATCTAAACCAAATCCGAAATCTGGTTCAATATACGAAGTAGCACTCATGGCCCCTCGTAAACCTATTTCTTCTTGGACGGTAAACACCCCATAAACATCGTAAGGAACTTTTTTCTTATGGAGTGATTTTAATACTTCTAATAGAATATAGACAGAGACTCGATTATCAATAGATTTACTGTTGACACAATCGCCCATTTCAATCAACGTCCGTTCTCTAGTGATTGGATTGCCAACAGACACTATCTTTGATACTTCTTTTTTGGACATCCCCGTATCAATAAAAAAGTCTTGGATATGAACCGCTTTTCCTCTTTCCTCTGGTTTCATCAAATGAATGGGCTTGCTACCCATCACGCCCATAATGTCTTTTTTACCATGAATGATAACTCGTTGTGCCGTCAAGGTTTTAGGGTCAAATCCACCTAATGTATGAAACCGAATAAAACCATCATCATCAATATGAGTGACAATAAAACCAATTTCATCCATGTGTGCAGCGACCATCGCCTTTTTCATGGCTTTTTTGCTGGCTGTTCCTTTTTTTAGGGCGATTACATTGCCCATGGCATCTACTTCCACACTATCGACATAAGGACTTACTTCTTTTATAACTACTGCTCGGATTTTTTGCTCAAATCCTGAAGTACCGGGCACTTCACATATTTTCTTCAATAATTTTACATCAATCATTATAGTGGCTCATTTTTAGGCAGTCGCCCATTTTAAGATAAAGGGATGAGAAGACTAATAACCTCGTCATTCTGACGGTTTCGCAGCCCGTCCGCTTTGCGGTTCAAATGCTGCGCATTCTCATCCCTAACTGCGAAATTACAATATATCCAAGAGATACTAAAGTGCCAATTTTACAGTTTTGTCCGTATACGAAAGTAAAGCCAACAGGTTAAATTATTGATAAAGAATATTTTATATTGTTGCAAGAAATTTACTTTGAGGAATTATTCCGCCAATATGGCTTAATTTTTTCATTATAATTAGGGTTCAGATGTTGCCTTGTTCTATCGACAACATGGCAACATGGTAACATCGCAACACCTTCAATTCATCGCATTAAAAAAATTAATCATGACAATCGAAGAAAGGAATCTACTAAAAAAAAGAATCATTGAAAAAATAACAGAAACTAAAAGGAAAATAGTTTTATTGGAAGAAGCGTCTAAACCCATTAGCCCTGAGAATTCTATCGGTAGAGTTAGTAGAATGGATGCTATTAATAATAAAGGGGTCTCAGATGCAGCGTTGAGAAATGCAAAACGACAATTAAATAGTTTAGAGTTAGCTGCTACCAAAGTTGATTCCCCTGATTTTGGTAATTGTGCTAATTGTAAGAGAACGATTCAGGCTGCTCGATTAATGTTTATGCCGCAAAGTGCTTTATGTGTAAGATGTGCAAGGTAAGGAAGTCGTATTGCTACAAAAAAAAACAGGGCACAAACATATGAGATGCTGCACCCTGTATAACCCCAAAAAACCAAATGAAAACAATTCTTATATATCTTTAAAGCCGAAGCTTTTTTTATCGCTTATTAGTCGTTAATTTTAACTTTCTTTATTAACTGAGAATTAACTATTTTGTTCAATATATAAAAAAAATAACTTAAATCAACGTTTTTTTGTTAAAAGGCATAAAATTATACGCTATTAACGAATATTATTATCTTTTGTTGAATTTTCTCTCTGGAATAGTAATAACTCTCGGTAGTATGTCCTCTAAATGACGGAACAAATATTTTGATGTGTCGGATGATTTATAGTTGCGGGTGCAAATTAAAGAAATTATTTTTAAATATTGTTTAAAATCGTAATAAAAATTGTGGCAAAAGTAAAAAAAACATTTTCATGTAGCGATTGTGGCGCAATGTCACCAAAATGGATTGGTAAATGCCCTGCTTGTGGGAACTGGAATACCTATCAAGAAGAAATTATTACTAAACTGACGAAGCAAGAAGAAAAAAAGAAATCTTGGAAACAGCCTGACCGAAATGCACCTAAACCCATTCCCCTAAAAGAAATCATCCCTACTAGTAAAGATAGACTGGTTACGCCAGACAATGAATTGAACAGAGTATTAGGTGGTGGAATTGTAGGAGGTTCGATTGTTTTAATTGGTGGTCAGCCCGGTATTGGAAAATCTACCTTGCTTTTACAAGTCGCTACTTCTATTGAAGCGAAGGTATTGTATGTCTCTGGAGAAGAAAGTGAAGAACAAATAAAAATGCGTGCGAATAGAATTGGAAAAAATCATGATAACTGTTATATCCTAACAGAAACCAATTCTAGCAAAATATTAAACCACGCCCAACAATTACAACCTGACCTTTTAGTCATAGATTCGATTCAGACGCTTTCCTCCCCTCACGTAGAATCTACGCCAGGGAGTATTTCTCAAGTACGGGAATGTGCAGGGGAATTACAGCGCTTTGCCAAGGAAACCAATATTCCTGTTTTCCTAATTGGGCATATTACTAAAGATGGCTCAATTGCAGGACCGAAATTATTGGAACATATTGTAGATGCTGTTTTACAATTTGAAGGCGACCAGCATTATACGTATAGAATTCTAAGAACGACTAAAAATCGTTTTGGCTCTACCGATGAAATGGGGATTTATGAAATGTTGGCGAATGGTTTAAGAGAAGTTTCTAATCCTTCTGAATTACTCCTTTCTCAAAAAGATGAAGAATTAAGTGGTAGTGCCGTAGCAGCAACTATTGAGGGAATGCGGCCAATGCTGATAGAAACCCAAGCTTTGGTCAGTACAGCCGTTTACGGAACTCCACAACGAACCGCAACAGGTTTTGATTTGCGTAGATTGAGCATGTTATTAGCGGTGTTAGAAAAACGCTGTGGTTTTTTATATGGTCAACAAGATGTCTTTTTAAATATGGCAGGTGGCTTAAAAGTAGTAGACCCTGCTATTGATTTATCCATTGTGAGTGCTTTAATTTCTTCGTTGGAAGATATTTCGATTCCGAGTAGTATTTGCTTTGCTGGCGAGGTTGGATTATCTGGGGAAATTCGAGCCGTTAGTAGAATTGACCAACGGATTCAAGAGGCAGATAAATTAGGGTTTAAACAGATTTTTGTTTCTAAATATAATTTGAAGGGATTGAATCGAGATAAATTTGATATTGAGATTATTGATATTGGGAAGATTGAGGAGCTTTATCGGTTGTTGTTTGAGGTTTAGTGGGTAGGATTATAGTAAATTAGTATGCAAGTAAAAAAATGGAACTAGAAGAATTTATTAAAAAATTGCAAGACTTCAGCCCTGAATTACCTCCAAGTAACATATTAAAGCATGTTGATTTCGTTCATAATAGAAAAGAAAAATGGGGAGAAAGTGATGATTTAAACGCTGAACTTAGAGAAAAAGTCGTGGATATTCTTTTTGACAATGAAAAATTGCAAAGTAGAGCATTAATCAAATATTTACTTCGCGCTGAAATTGATTATTGTGGAGCAGAAACCTTAATGAGAGAAACTCTAAGACAATTGACTTTTATGTTGTACATGCTCGGAAAAATTGAAGATATTCCAATGCTATTTGAAGCCAAAATGGATACAAGTTTTGATGCAGGTTGTGGATTAGACATTGAATTGATTTTTGGTAAAGACAAAGAAAAGGTAAAGGAATATTTCAGGTTAAATAAAAATGACAACTATGACATCGTAGGATGCATCGAAGAATACGAAAAATATGGTTATAGTACTTCAGAAGAATTCATAAAGGGAATGTTTTGCTATTATGGAAAATAACTTTTTGAAAGAATAGTTACACCAACAAAAATCGTTAATTATCCATTTTATTGGTAAAAAAGAAAGGCACAACTGTAAAAGTTGTGCCTTTCTTTTTATCAGAAAAAATCTATAATTCTAATCCGCTATTCTGCTTACTTCTTCCCTAATAATTGTTCATACTTAGCAGGCGTATTAATCAACCCAATTGCCTCCTGTACCTCTGAATCATTTCTCAAACCAATTTGAATCTTACCACTTTCAAAATAATATCTAGCAGCAATTTCTTTTTCGATTTGGTCAACTATCGCTGTTTTAAATTCATACAAGTCATCTTTTTTGGCTTGCTTAATTTTTTGTTCCATCGTTGAAAAATCTGTTTTCAAGATGGTATTATATTTCTCAGCTTCTGCTTTCTCTTTTAATTGGGCCAATAATTTTTCACTTTCCGTATCATAAGCAAATTCTTTCTTTTCTAAATAGGCAATAAAATCATCAAATCCATCAAAATGGAAATCTTTTATATCCGCAATCGTTTCATGCTTCAAGCAATATTGCGTTACGTAATCAAAGATTAAATGCTTCTTATTCAAGCTACCTAAAATTCTTTCGCTTTCTGTTTTGTCTAAATATAAATCTGGTTTTACACCGCCCCCATCTAATACCTTTCGACCACTTCTAGTTTTGAAAGGCGTTCTTAAAGAATCAGGAATATTAATCGGTGTGCCGTCTGCATATTCAACGCCTTGAATACATCTTCCACTTGGAATATAATACTTTGCAATCGTGATTTTCACCTTAGAGTTATACCCTACATCTTGGGTGTTTTGTACCAATCCTTTACCATAAGAACGTTGACCAACTAAGACGCCTCTATCTAAATCTTGAATAACCCCAGATACGATTTCAGACGCAGAAGCAGAACCTTTATCTACTAAAACAACTAGCGGCATATCTGTATCCACAGGCTTATTCAACGTTTTATAACTTCTATCCCAATCAATTACTTTTCCTTTAGTAGTTACAATTAATTCTCCTTTATCTACAAAGACATTGGATACATTAACTGCTTCTGCCAATAATCCACCACCATTTCCTCTAAGGTCAAAAACAACGCCTTTCATCTTAGGATTATTCTCTTTCAATTTCTTGACGGCATTAGCTACATTTCTACCAGCATTTCTAGTAAAGGTCGTCAAGGCTAAATAGCCTACTTCTTCATTTAACATCCCTGAATAAGGGACGTTTTCTACTTTAACTTCATCTCTAGTTAAGACTAATTTTTGTTGGTCAGTTGTCCCTGGTCGCTTAATCGTTAACTCTACTTCTGTCCCTGGGAAACCTTTTAGAAATCGACTGACATCAGAAGAACGTTTTCCCGCTACTTCTTTTCCATCTACCGCTATTAATACATCTCCCGCTTTCAAACCTGCTTTACTAGCAGGGCTATTTTCTAAAGGCGCAGATACGGTCACCTCATCGCCAATTTTAATAAAATCAGCGCCAATACCTTTATATTTTCCTTCCGTCATAAAACGGTAGCCCTCTATCTCTGATTCTGAAATATAATTGGTATAAGGGTCTAATGCGCCTAACATCGCATCAATGCCAATCCGCATCATTTTCGATGGATTTAAATCATCGACATAATGGGTATTGATTTCTTGGTATAAATTGGTGAAAATTTCTATATTCTTAGAAATTTCAAATAATTTATCATGGTCTTTAGTTACCGCAGCAACACTAAAAAATCCTACAAGGGCAACTAAACTAATTTTTGAAAATCTTTTCCAGTTCATTTTCTGCTATTTTTTACCACGGATGAAATTTACCACGGATATTTATATTTTATTTGATAGCTATTGTCAACCGTCAATTGAACGAAGCTTCTTTATATCAAACGGAATACTATGTACTTATTGTTTACTTAATTTAAAAATAATTATCTTTTATTACTATTACGGGCAAAATATATAGCTAGGTTCATCAACTTCGCGCTACAACCCTAATTTCTACTCGTCTATTTTGTGCTTGCTGTTTTTCATTTCTCGCCTTTGGGTAACGCATTTCAAAATTTCCATATCCTTGATAAGTAATTCTATCTGGAGTAATATTATTGGCTAATAAATAATCATAGACCATTTTAGCTCGCCTAACAGATAATTTAAAGTCCCAAGATAATTCATCTACTTTAGGATAATTAGGTCGATTAATATGCCCTGCTATTTCAATTTTAATTGTATCATTTAGTTCCATGAACTTTAATAATTTGGGCAGTTCTGGCAATGACTTTTTTAATAAAATAGCTTCGTTACCTACAAAAAATAAATTTTCAATATCTACCTTTTCGCCAATAGCCACTTTCTTTAATTCAACAGAAAAATCCCTTTTTAAATTGGGCGTTACTTTAAACATCTTCGTTTCAAAAAAATAATCCTTTGCATACACATCTATACCCGCCACTTCCCCTAAAGGAAGTACCGTTTCAAAATTACCCGAACTGTCTGTTTGTAAAGAGTCTCTATTGTCTTTGGTCCGAATCACTAATGTAGCAGGAATCGCTTCCCCCGTCTTGTTATCTTTGATTTGACCTTTGAACGGCATTAATTTAATGGTCTGAAACACATCAATAGTGGCTCGTCGATTTAATTGCCGACCATCGTCTGTATCGTTATCGGACTCAGGTTTTGCTTCTCCAAAAACTTGAATGTGGATATTTTCGGCAGGAATAGCTTTTGCTATCAAGAACTCTTTAACGGCATTCGCTCTATTTTGCGAAAGCTTCACATTATTTTGATTGGAACCAATGGCATCTGTATGTGCTGTAATATTGATGTGATATTTCTTTAATGGTTTTATTTGAGCAATGATATTCGTAATTGAAGAATCGGCTGTTTCCGTCAATTCATATTGACCAAAATCAAATAAAACTTTATTGGACAATACTAATTTAGAAGAATCAATAATTTGCCCAGAAAGGGAATGGAGGGAAAACAAAAAGAGGAGTAGAACCAGATATTTTTTTAATTGCATCGCTGATAATTTTTCTACTCAAATAATGTGGAAAGGGGAAAAAGTAACAAAAGAGAGGTTATAAAGAGTTATTATCGAGTAGTGTAAAATGATGATAATAACTTCTAAGTATTCGGATAGAATTGTTGTATTGCTATATTGTTTTACTGTTATCGAATAAATAGCCACCATAACAATTTAACAATATAGCAATTTTAACAATTCAGCATCTACTTCTTATTATCTTGCTGCGCAAAAACTTTCTGTAATAATGGACTTGGTCTAGCCCCTACATCTTCTCGAATAGTTTCTTCTTTCTTTTCTACTAAACCAAACATACCAACCAAAGCTTGTTTAGCCACATAATCATCTAATTCAGGATTTGCTTTTTTCACAAAAGGCAATTTATTATGCGCTTTTACCGCACCTCTCCAAGTTTCTCTGGCTTTGAATTTATCTAAAGAAGCGATAATGACTGGCTTAAATTCATTGTATAATTGGTCGTAAGTAGATTTCTCTAAATAACGAGTAGCAGCATCTCCTTCGCCCATTAAAATATTCATGGCATCTTTGAAGGTCATTTGCTTAATCGCACTTATAAAAATAGGCTTTGCTTTAGTCGCTGCATCTTCTGCTGCTCGATTAATCTTTTCTAAAATATCTGCCTCAATATTAGAAAAACCAGGAACGACTCTTAATTTCCCCATTACTTTTTCCGCTTCTGTTGGCATCAAAATTTTATAAGGACTTTTATAATACCCATCTTCCACAGATAAAAAATCGACTGCTTCTCCTACGCCAATATTCAAGGCTTCTTTCAAACCATTGCCTATTTCATCTTTAGACAAACCTCCTTCGCCCGAAACTACCTCTTTAGCTTTATTCAATAAACCTTTCAATTTTTGTGCTTCTACATTCGTGGAAACAAACAGCGCACCGAGTATCAAGAAAAAAGTACAACGCTTAATCATATTATGTTTTTTTAATTTAGGAATACAAAAAATGATAGGGCAAATAGAATGCCTGTTCTTGATAAGAACGACCTTTAGACGGTATTAGTTATAACAAAGGATATTAAAGGAAAGTTAAAGTAGGTAGATTTGACTAAGAGCCTAAGGAAAGAAGCCTAAGAATAAGTAGAAATGGTAGTCTAAATGACATCTAAAAATCGACTATGCCATTCGGGTTCTGGCAACATACAAACTTCCTTTTTACCAAAAAAACGGTAACGGTTTCTAGAAAACCAATTATAAGTTACATCCCTAAATTTTTTAGGCAACAGTCTGAAAGCGTAAAATATAATACAAATTCCTCCCAAATCTTTTCCCACTATTAATGGAACATCAGAATGGGTATAGACTTTATCACCATCAATTAAAACAACAGTACTTAGTTCTTTAACTTGAACCTTATGCTTAGCTAATAATTGTTGCGCAATATCTGATTGTAGGGAAGCAAAATAAAATAAGCCTTTTTTATCTCTTTTTAAGATAAACTGTACAAAGCCATCGCAGACGTTACAAACGCCGTCAAATAAAATGACTTTTTTTCCCCTTGGAATTAATATGGGAATTTTTTGTGGCATACAGTTTATTACAGTTTTAAAAAAAAGAATATCACAGGAAGAACGCTGTATAGCAAGGCTTTGTTTAGAAAAAAAATAATTCAGTCTTAGGTTTGTCATAAAAAATAGTACCTAATGGTCTAATTTATAATTTTTTGACAATTTAATTTCTGTTGCGTTGTTGCCATGTTGCGCTGTTACGTATAGAACAAGGCAACATCGGAACATCGCAACCTTGAATTTTAGTTGTCAATCATTTATGATTCGAGACACTAAATCTTTAAAAAATAGCGTGTTGTCCTTAAATAAAACAGAAACGAGCCATCCAGCATAGTAACTGAATGGCTCGTAATATAATTTAAAACTTATCGTAGAAGTTTAAACCGACTTGATTTATAACCCTAATTTAGTTTTTACTAATGTCGTAACATCTTGCGTTTCATCTGCATAAAGAATCGTACTTCCTTGTGCAGCATTACGGTCAAAAATATAACTATAGCCATTTTCTTTTGCCACATCCTTAATAGCGCCATTCACTCTATCAAAAATAGGCTGTAATAAAGTATTTCTCTTTTCTACAATTTGCTTCTCCATGTCTTGCTGGAACTTACCAATCTTTTCTTCTTCTGTCCTTAATTTAGCCGCTTCATCTTCAATTTGCTTTGGCGATAATTCTCCAGCTTGTTCTTTCTTCTGTAAGTCTTGTAATTTAGTTTGGTACGATTGTACCATCTGTTGTCCTTTCTTCTGTAATTGCTTTTGTAAAGCCTCCATACTAGAATCTGCTTGTTTTACTTCGGTCATACCTGATAAAATCTCAGCGGAATTTAAGTAACCGAATTTTTGTGCGTCTGCGTTGAAAGCCGTTGCGGCCATCATTAGAACCAAGATAAATAATTTTGTTATCTGCTTCATGAATCTTTGAATTTTTTTGATTAACTGAAAAGTAGTTTTCTATTTTTGAAATTAGTGCGCAAAAATAAAACTTTTGCACTGTTTAATGCCGTTTTTAATTAAAATAATCTAGTTCACTCTATCAATAATATCCTCTGTCTTATCAAATTTTGAATTTACAAATAATAATCCCGCAGCACTTCCTTTATCTAAAATAAAATCGAATTCTTTTGAATTGGCATAATCTTCAATCGCAGAATAAACTTTATCTTGGATAGGCTGAACTAGGGCTTGTCTTCTTTTGAATAAAGCACCTTCTGGACCAAATCGTTGCTTTTGCATTTCTCTAACTGATTTTTCTTTATTCACAATTTCTTCTTCTCTTTGTTTTCTTACTTCATCACTCAACAACACTTGTTCTGCTTGGTATTTATTATACATACTTTTAATCACATCGTATTCTTGGGCAATCTCTGAACGCCAAGTAGCTGCTTGCTTATCTAAATCTTTTTGCGCTTGGTTATATTCTGGTAAATTTTCTAATACTTGATTGATGTCAACTACTGCAATTCTTTGTGCAGAAATAGTAACGGTTCCAACAAAAAATAAAACTGCTAGAGATAAAATATATTTTTTCATGTTATCAAAGATTTTATCCCAATGTTTATTGAGATTGATTTTTTAATTATGTCCTAAATAAGACTGCCAAAATTAATATTTTATTGCCAGCTTTCTATTTAAAGACTTCCACAATATACTAAAAGTTACTTTTTAAAAAGGAGCCGCAAATTTATATTTTTTTACTTAAACAATTGACAATCAATTATTTATTTTACAAAAAGTCATTAATTTCTCTTAATTCTTTAACGTATGTTTAACGAATCACTTAATGAATTTAACGAGGGTTTTACTGTTTTTAGCAAAATCGGATGTAGTGGCATTATAGAAAAATAACATACGACTTCATTTCTTTGAAAAAAATGAACGATAAATAGCTGCTATTTTCTTTGTTCTAGCTACAAATAACGTATTATAGCAGACTTTTCTAAATACTTTTTTAACCTTTTCAACAGGTATAGCCAAGAGAAAACTAAAAGTAAGTACTATTTTTAGCAGACTAAAAATAAAACGACCATTATTTTTATTTCTATCCAATATCTTTGTAATAATTCTTGACAATTTTTTGGTAAAAAAACTATTCCTAAAATGATAAAATATCTATTTGTTTTCCTATCCTTCGCACTACTTAGTTGTGGTGGTGATACAACTACTACAGAAAAGAAAAGTACGACAACAGCTCCCAAAACAACGGAAACTGCTCCTACACCCGTAGTTGATAAAAAGAAAACAATCGTCTTCTTTGGCAATAGTTTAACGGCTGCTTACGGACTAGATCCGTCCCAAGGTTTTGTAGGGTTAATTGGAGAAAGAATCGACTCTTTAGGCTTAAATTATAAAGTAGTCAATGCTGGATTAAGTGGCGAAACTTCTGCGGGTGGTAATAGTCGAATTGATTGGATTTTACGGCAAAAAATTGACGTATTTGTCTTAGAATTAGGCGCCAATGATGGGCTTCGAGGTACTTCTATAGCAGAGACTTCTAAAAATTTAGCGGCTATTCTACAAAAGGTAAAAACAAAATATCCCGAGGTGAAAATCTTGATATGCGCTATGGAAGCTTTACCAAATATGGGTGAAAAATTTACTGCGGAATTCAGAGGTGTTTTCACTAATTTAGCCAAAGAAAATGATGCTACTTTGATTCCCTTTTTTCTAAGTAATGTTGGCGGTATTCCTGAATTAAATCAAGCGGATGGTATCCATCCAACGGCTAAAGGACATCGGATTGTGGCGGAGAATATTTGGACTGTTTTGAAGGAGGTTCTCTAAAATAGCCGTCACTTTATCACCCAGTAACTTCCGTTACTGGGTGATTTATTAGGGCATCAAGTACGAAATAAATAGTAGTTTTTA
>JAFMDF010000360.1 GCA_017857395.1 Bacteroidota bacterium
TTTTTGGGAGAATCTCTTTTTATTCTCAACTGGTTAGATAAACTTGTCGAATTATCCCATTTTTACAGAAGAAGTATATGAAGAAGAATTGTTTTATGAAGACGGAGAAAATGAAATGACTTCAAACCATCATTTACTAGGTTTATACAACGGTATTCAAAATGAATATCACGAAATTGAACTCATTAATTCAAATTCAAAAAATATAAATATAGAAGATATTGAAAAAGCACTAAATTGGAAACTATTGCTTCAAATTGATTCGGATAAGTTAATGAATTGGAGTTGGGGCGATTGGGGTAAAATATATTTTTTCATCCATCAAGACGATTTAAGAAATGGTGCATTTGAAAAGGTTCAAATCATAGGTGAATGTTATTAAATAACAAAAATCTATGGTTGAAACTATGAATGAATTAAAGTGTATGACTCAGGAGTCATGTTACTTCTACATAGCAACGATACCTGTAAAACAATTCTCAAGAGTGCATTACATTTTACCGTATTACCAAAACTATAGAAGTCATCATACTAAATTATCAATAATCAAAGGCATGTGATCACTCCATTCAATCCACTCCTCATAATTTCCTACCTGAATAGTCGTATGGTCATGAATCATTTTTTTCGAAGCAAAACAATAATCTAAATGGAAAGGCTTCGCTAATTTTTTTAGCAAAAAAATGGTCGGTTTGGTTTCTTCACTTGGTAGTTCTTGAGTTTTAAGGTGATAAATACTTTCTATCTTCTTTCTCCTAAGCAATTCCACAACTTGGGTATGATTCCCAATTTTTCGACTTTTGTCCCATTGCGCATTACTATTAAAATCGCCAATCAAAACAATCGGTTTTCGAGTACTTATTTTATAGTATTGCAATGCATTCCAAATTTGCCCCACATAACTATTCGCCTTCTTTTTATCGGGCATTGCCCAAATCGCAAATAGGTCTATCTTTTGTTCGCCCGTCACCTTAATTGGAATGATATATTTAAATGCAGTCGTATAGCCTTTCGCCAATTTAATATGGTAGGTATTAAAAGACAAAATACCTACTCCTTTATGTTCATTATCTCCAAACCAAAGAAATTGGTTGACATTTGGGATTACCTGTTTCGGTCGATATTTAGAAGGATGCTCACATTCTAGCAATACTAAAATATCAGGCTGCAATGCCATTATTTTTGTCCATTTCTTCCGAAATGCCATATTGCAATTCCAAGTGATAATCCGCATTTAATACTTTGTATTCGATTGTTGGTCTAGCAATTCTGGCTTGTATGTTTCTGCCATTGCTTTAGTCGCTTTTGCTAATAAAATAGAATCTACGCCAACTCCAATCATCTGCGCACCACAATCACTATATTCCTGAATCAATTGCTTAGAACCCGTTAAAAAACCTGCAATTTTACCTGCTTTTACAATTCTTTTGATACAATCTTTAACTAAAGCCACTACTTCTGGATGCCCAGGTTGTCCTAAATAGCCCATCGTAGCGCCTAAATCTGCAGGACCGATAAAGACAATATCCAGGCCATCAACAGCTAAAATATCGTCCAATGCTTCCACCCCTTTAACAGATTCTAACTGTCCAATACAACACATCTCGTCGTTCGCCAATTTAAAATAATCATTGACTCTATTCCATTGTGCCGCTCTAGCTAAAGCTGTACCTACGCCTCTAATGCCCTTTGGTGGATATACCATTGCTTTGGCAATTAACTCCGCTTGGTCGCCAGATTCTATCATTGGTGCTAAAATATTCTGTGCGCCTGCGTCCAATAGTTGCTTGATTAAAACGGGGTCAGCAGCAGGAATTCTTACAATGGCTGGTACATTATGCGATTGTATAGCTTGCATGTTATGCAATATCGTTCTAAGGTCAAAAGGGGCGTGTTCTCCATCAATACAAACCCAGTCAAAACCAGCGCCAGCACACATTTCTGCGGCATAACTATCTACAATACCGTTCCAGATGCCGTATTGTTTTTTGCCTTGGTAAATATTTTCTTTAAAGGTATTTTTTCTTAATTTCATAGGGATTAAATGATTGAATGAATAAATGAGTAAATGGTGAGATTAGTGCAAACTTTTAATTCTTTTTCGTTTATGAACTTACTCATCTTAACTATTATACCTTGCTTTGGTCACAATTGCTACAATTTCTCCTATTTCCTTTAATAATCTTGTTAATTCTGCTCTATTGCAGTTAATCTTTATTCCTTCGATTGCTGGTTAGGATTTTTAATCCGACCCCCTTATTCGACTCGCCTCTGGCGAGATTAGGGCAAATATTTTCAAAAGTCAATTCTTTACACTTGCCAGAGGCAAGAAAAATAGCGGTATCGGGCTAAAAGTCCTAACCAGCAGCAAATTTAGAGTTGTTAACTTATTTTTGTCTAACTATTACCTCATAAATCTGTCAATTTTATTTCAAGTGGATGTATGATTTAAGATGTATGATTTATGATTTGCAAAATACGGTAAACCTTTACTCAAAAAAACAAGAAATACTACCCATCTCCTTAAAGTCCGCATGAATCGTATCGCCACTCTTCACTTTCAAAGCGCCCGTAAAAGAACCTGCTAAAACGACTTGTCCAGGTAATAAAGACATACCCAAAGGCGCATACTTATTCGCTAACCAAGCAATCCCATTTGCAGGGTGATTCATTACGGCAGCGGCTACTCCCGAATCTTCAATCACGCCATTTTGAGACAATAAAGCACCAACCCATCTTAAATCAATTGCATCAGGTTTCATCGCTCTTCCCCCCATAATAATACCTGCATTAGCTGCATTATCAGAAATGGTATCTTTAACAGTTCGTTTATAGCCAGTTTCTGGGTCAATTCTATAAGAACGTGCCGCAATTAATTCTAACGCAGGAACCACATAATCTGTAGCGTTCAAGACATCAAAAATAGTGACATTTGGTCCTTTTAACTCTTTTTTCAAAACAAACGCTAGTTCTACCTCTATTCTTGGGTCTGTAAAATCAGCGCTATTAATCGTTCCTCCATCCGCAAAAACCATATCGTCTGTAAGAAAACCAAAATCTGACTCTTGTATATTCATCATCCGCTGCATCACTTTAGAGGTCAAACCAATTTTATGCCCAATAATTCTTCTACCTTCTTTTAATTTAATGGCTTTCCACGCACTTTGAATAGCATACGCATCATCAATAGTCATATTTGGATGCTCAACAGTAATGGCTGTAATTTGCTTTCTAGCTTGTTCTGCTTGATGATGGCGCACTGCTTGAAATTGAATTTGTTCCTTTGTTAAAGTTATCATGTTTATTATTTAGTCAACTATATTTTACCTCGAATGAATTTATAAGAAGTCAGACCTCTATTTAAATCAACCATTCATTTTATCCGCAAATTAACCCAATTATCAAGAATTCTTTTTAGGTTCGTAAAAAAATACAATACCTTTATGTAAAAAGTACAACAAAACAAGTAAAATCTTACCCTACCTTTGCAAAAGAAATAAGGGTATAAATTCACCAACCTAAAACTTTATTTTATTTACTAAATGCAAATGTAATAAAATGGAATCTACTTATAATTAATCACTCAAAACTCATCACTAAAATACATGTATAAAAAGAATAAAAAAATACTAAAAGCAGCTTTACCTAAAATTCAAGCGGCAGGTGTACAAAATATCATCAACGGTATCTCTCTTGATGCCCAATCTGGGGAAACTTTCAAAAATATGTCTCCTGTAGATGGGGAATTCATTTCGAATGTTGCTAAATCAGATGCCGCAGATATAGACGCTGCTGCTAAAGCAAGTGCTGCTGCTTTTAAAGCTTGGCGTGACTTACCTTATAAGGAAAAGCGAGACATTATGTATGCCATCGCTGCTGAAATTGAAGCAAATGCAGATTTAATTGCCGTTTTGGAAAGTTATGATACAGGGCAGCCTATTCGATTTATGAAAAAGGCAGCGATTCGTGGAGCAGCCAATTTCAGATATTTTGCAGATAAAGTGATTGATGCTAGAAATGGTTTATCGACACCAGATACCAATCATTTAAATTTCACCGTTCGACAAGCAATTGGTCCTGTAGGCGTGATTACGCCTTGGAATACCCCATTTATGCTAACGACTTGGAAGATAGCGCCCGCTTTAGCCTCAGGTTGTACGGTCGTACATAAACCAGCAGAATTAAGTCCAGTTACCGCTACTTTCTTATGTCAATTGGCACACAAAGCAGGGTTACCGAAAGGCGTTTGGAATGTCGTCCACGGTTTTGGTCATTCCGCAGGAAAAGCATTGACGGAGCATCCAGCAATCAAGGCAATCGCTTTCATTGGAGAAACCAAGACAGGGAGTATGATTATGCAACAAGGCGCACCGACCTTGAAGCGGGTACACTTGGAATTAGGGGGCCAAAATCCATCTATCGTCTTTGCAGATGCCGACTTAGATAGAGCTTTGGATTCGACCATTTTTATGAAGTATAGTTTGAATGGAGAAAGATGTACTTCTAACAGTCGCCTACTTATTGAAAAATCTGTTTATAAGGATTTTGTAGCCAAATTAGTTGCTAGAGTTAAAAACTTAAAAGTAGGCAACCCATTAGACCCTGCAACTGAAATAGGGCCGATGATTGGCAAAGTTCACCAAGAAAAGGTATTGAGTTACGGAAAAATTGGCGTAGAAGATGGTGCAACCTTATTAGTTGGTTCTGGCAAGCCAAAAGGAAAAAAAGGCTGCTATGTCAACCCTACTCTTTTTGGAGATGCTACTAAAAATATGCGTATTTCTCAAGAAGAAGTTTTTGGTCCTTTTTTAACGGTTATTCCTTTTGAAACAGAAGAGGAAGCGGTGGAAATTGCAAATTCGGTCAATTATGGTTTGACTGCTTATATCTGGACAAAAGATTCTGCTAAAGGACATCGTATGGCATTGAATGTAGAATCTGGCATGGTTTGGATTAACTCACAGAACGTTCGACATTTACCTGCTCCATTTGGTGGCGTCAAGAATAGTGGCATTGGAAGAGATGGCGGTGAATATAGCTTTGAATTTTATATGGAAACTAAGAATATTTCGGTGGCTTTAGGCGACCATCCGATACCTGTGCTTGGAGGAATGTAAACTCAACTTCAACTTCAAAATCAAAAGAAAACTCAAACTTTAAAAACAAATTCAAAACGAAAAACATAAATGAAAATGGAAAAATCTATGATTATGAAGATAGGCTTGTAAGATTTGCTGGTGAATCGGCTATTTTTTCTGAGAAATTGCCAAATACTTATACCGCAATTTATTACAAAAATCAATTAATTAGGTCTTCTGGAAGTCCCGTATTGAATTATGGAGAAGCTCAGGCTGCTGTTACAGATAAAGATTTTGTTCATAAAATGAGTATTGTTGTAAAAGAACTAAAAGAATCAAGAGCATGCCTATAGGTTTTAGTTTATTTAAAACTAGGTGAACATAAAATGAGGAGTTTATTGCTTACTGAATGTGAAGAATTAGTAGCTATTGGCTTCTCAATGATTAATAAAAGAAGGGGCAAATAATTTTGTATTTCCTACTTTAAAATAGCGTTTGAATTTGTTTTTTATTGAAGTTGAGGTTGAAGTTGAAGTTTATATTTTATTTTAAACTATTACAAAACTAAAATAATGGGATTAATACCACATAATTTCGATTTACCATTTAATATCATCCGATGTAGCCATGTAGAATACGCGGTGAAAGATTTGGATGCTTCTCAAAAGTTTTATGTAGATACCTTAGGATTTATCTTAACGGAACGAACGGAGGAAGCTATCTATTTAAGATGTTTGGAAGAACAGCAGCATCATTCCTATATTCTTAGAAAATCTGGTAAATCAGAAGTACTAGCCGTTGGATTTAAAGTAGCTTTTGAAAAAGATTTAGATGTGTTAAAAGCACACCTAGACAATTTAAAAGTATCTACCGAATGGGTTACAAAATACAAAGAAGATAGAACCCTAAAAGTCGTTACGCCACAAGGATTCATTTTAGAGTTCTATGCTAGAATGGCGAAGGTGAAAGATATGAAACGGGAATATGCCGCTTATAAAGGCATGCATCCACAACGATTTGACCATTTCAATATTTTTACACCGAATGCGCAAGAAACGTATGAATTTTTTGTTCGAGAGTTAGGGTTTAGACTAACCGAATATACCACAACAGAAAAGGGGGAAATGTGGGCAGCTTGGATGCATCGTAAAGGAAATGTTCACGATATGGCATTAACCAATGGAGATGGTCCAAGATTACACCACTCTGCTGTTTGGGTGCCAACTGCATTAAATATCATACATTTGCTAGATGTTATGTCTACAACTGGATATGTTGACAATATCGAACGAGGGCCAGGCAGACATGGTGTTTCTAATGCTTTCTTCTTATACATCAGGGATCCCGATGGTCATAGAGTCGAAATTTATACCTGTGATTATATGACAGTTGACCCTGATTTAGAACCATTGGGTTGGGATTTAAGAGATCCACAACGACAAACGCTTTGGGGCGCACCTGCTCCAAGAAGTTGGTTTGAAGAAGGGAGTACTTTTGCTGGTACGCCTGTTTTGGAAGCTAAGATGGAAGCTCGACCTATTATTGCGGAATAAAAACTTAGCAATTTTCAATTTTCAATTGAAGGGTTCGTCCATTTTGAAAACGCTTTTTGAAAATTGAAAATTGAGCATTTTAAATTGAAAATTGAATAAAAATGCCACATATAACGCTTGAATGCACAGCCAACGTAAAGATTGATTTTCAAAATTTCTTTGGAGAACTAACAGACCAATTAGTAGCAACTGGGCATGCGCCGAAATTAGGCATTAAATGCAGAGTCGTTGCGTCCGATGATTATTATATTATTGATGGTAATCCGAGTTATAAAATGGTAAATCTATTCATTAGACTAAGAGAAGGGCGTAACGAGGAAGTGCTTAAACATTTTTCCAAAATAGGCATGGATTTATTAACGGAATATTTTGCAACCGATATTAAAGCGAAACAAATCATTTTATCTACCGAAATAAAGGAGTTGATAAAAGGGTTAGATTTGACTAAGAATTCAGTTCGATAAGCAGTAACACAACTCTCTGAGTTGTGAATCCATGATGAGGCACAACTCAGAGAGTTGTGTTACTTTCCCACAAAAAGAAAAGATGAACCTACTAAAAACTAAATCTTATATTAACGGTAAATGGGTAATAGGAAATGCTAAATTAAAAGTCATCAATCCTTTCGATGGAACATTAGTAGCAGAGGTAGAGTCCTTATCCAGAAGTCAATGTAAAGATGCCATTCAAGCAGCAAGTGATGCCTTCAAAATTTGGAAAAAATATGCAGCGCACGAACGAGCTGCCATTTTACGAAAATGGTATGAATTGCAAATGGAACATGCGGAAGAATTAGCGCATATTTTAACTTTAGAACAAGGTAAACCATTAGCGGAAGCTTTAGGGGAAATCAAATATGGTGCTTCTTTTGTCGAATGGTTTTCAGAAGAAGCTAGGCGGGTTTATGGCGATATTATTCCTGGGCATCATCGAGATAAGCGAATTACGGCCATCAAACAACCCGTTGGAGTGGTCGCTGCGATTACGCCTTGGAATTTTCCGAATGCAATGATAACGCGTAAAGTTGCCCCTGCATTGGCAGCAGGTTGTACGGTGGTTATTAAGCCTGCGGAATTAACGCCTTTATCAGCATTGGCCTTAGCAGAGTTGGCAGACCGTGCAGGTTTTCCTCCTGGCGTAGTGAATATCCTAGTGTCTAAAGATGCTAGTGAGATAGGGAAAGAAATGTGCGAAAATCGGTTGGTGAGAAAACTATCTTTTACAGGGTCCACCAGAGTTGGAAAAATATTACTAAAACAATGTGCAGATACGGTCAAGAAGGTCTCGATGGAATTAGGGGGGAATGCACCATTTATTGTTTTTGATGATGCGGATATTGATTTAGCGATACAGGGGGCAATTGCTTCTAAATATCGAAATGCTGGACAGACTTGCGTTTGTACCAATCGTTTATTTGTACAAGAAGGCGTTTATGAGGCGTTCTTAGCTAAATATACGGTGGCTGTAAAGGAATTAACGATAGGAAATGGTGTAAAAGAAGGCGTGGTCATAGGCCCAATGATAGAAGAAAAAGCAGTCATTTCTGTTGAAAAAGTAGTCGCAGATGCGGTCAAAAAAGGTGGCGAATTATTAACAGGTGGCAAACGGCATGGTGCTACTGGTTCCTTATTATTTGAACCGACCGTCATTGCCAATGCCAATAGAAAAATGTTGGCTTTTAAAGAAGAAATATTTGGCCCAGTGACCCCTATTTTTAAATTCAAAACAGAAGCGGAAGTCATCGAATTGGCAAATGATACGCCTTATGGTTTGGCATCTTATTTTTATGGTCGAGATTATGCTAGAATTTGGCGCATTGCTGAGGCCTTAGAATATGGAATGGTTGGTATTAATACAGGGATGATTTCTACGGCTGTTGCGCCTTTTGGAGGCATCAAAGAAAGTGGTTTTGGTCGAGAAGGGTCTAAATATGGGATGGATGATTATTTAGAAATTAAGTATATGTGTTGGGGTGGAGTCGAATAAAAATGAGTAAGTTAATAAATGATGAAATGAGTAAATGGGTGATAACTAGCCAAATACTTGCTTGTTAGATAGTCAGATTAAAAATTAATAATAGAATTT
>JAFMDF010000361.1 GCA_017857395.1 Bacteroidota bacterium
TAATTTTTGCTTTCTTTAGCCTTCAACTTATTTACAACGTTAGAAGGGTAGCCATAAGAAAAAGTTTGTCCGACGGTATAAGGAGCAGTTGAAGGCGTGACTAATTCTTTTGTAATTACGACAGGAGAAATGATTTCAAAAGTTGTGATTTCGGTATGCGTTACGCCTTCTGTCCCTTCATTGGCGGTAAAATCTATACTAGCATTTCCAGAAGCACTTCCAGTCGTATTCCAAACATATTCGTAAGTTCGGGTACAGCCCGAAGTCGCAACAGAAGTGCCGCTGACATTACTGATTGCTCCATATGCATCGGTGATTTTTATATCCATGCCCGTAATGTCCTCAAAACCAAAAGGGTCACTTACTACTGCTCGCATATAAACTGTTGTGCCTGCATCTGTGCTAGTAATCAAGCTACCCCCTGGATAGGCTGCATCATATAAGGCATAACTATCCACGTTGATATAAGTAGCGGAAGTAGGCAATTGTATTTTGGAAGGTTTGGCCTGACTATCATAATCAACGGTAAAAATGGCGGCTGTTTCACTAGAAGAGATTGTTAAAGCCGCCGCTTGTCCTGCAGGAATAGTCATGTCACTTCCCAAAGTACCTGTCCAAGTTAATAAACCTGTTCCGCTAGTATAGGTTGGGTTAGATAAAGTAGTGATATTTGTTGCGACATAACTTAAAACGGCATCTATAGTAGGGTTGGCAGGCATGGTGCCACTTGTGATAGTCGTATAGGCGGTAATGATGATAGGTTCACCTCCTTTAATGGTAAAATCGCTGCACATAGCAACTCCTTGGGTAAAGGTTTCTGTAGCAGCACCGGGTTTTGTATAAGAAATCGTTATATTATCATAGCTACTGTAGTTATTACCTGCGCCTCCGTTTCCAGAAACCCGAAAACGAATACGGGTATTAACCGTTAATGCGCCAAATGCAACCACAAAATCAGTAAAAGTTTTAAGCCCATTAACTGTATTTCTATCAAAAACGGCTATAATATGGGGGTAAGTTGCTCCGCCATCTTTAGAAAGTTCTATAGTTACATTATCACCAGCATGATTCATCGCATTAGTGAAATTAAATAATAAGCTCGCTGCCGTAGCACTTGAGAGATCAATTTCTCTGGAAGCATCTGCTCCTGTGGTGCTATCATAAATATTAAGTGCATTACCCGATACTTGTACGCCGCCAGAAACTGCGCCGCCGCCGCCTGGGTCAGTTTCTATCCAATCCGTCGCCCAATCTAAAGAACCTGTGCTGTTTGTTCCTGTATAAACACCGTCAGTATCAAAATTATCTGCAACCGCAGCGGTTTCTGTCGCTTCTAAATTTGTGGTGCTGCTAGTCGTGTTATCGGTAGTTGCTACAGGGTCTATTCTATCTAAACTATTCGTTGAAGTAAGGTATAAATATTTTTGAGCAAGACTTTTAAGTATGACAGATGTCATGGCTGTTGAAGTACAAGCATCTGTGACCGTTACCGTATAAGTGTCTGCGCCTAAGCTGCTGATGTCTTCTGTTGTTGCTCCATTTGACCAAACATAGGTAAAAGGAGCAGTTCCATCCATTACGGTTAGGTCAATTGCTCCATCTATTGCTCCAATAGTGCTTAAATCTGTAACAGAAGTGCTTAAACTCATTGACTTTGGACCATTTACGGTTGCAGTAGTAGAAATTGTTCCATTGGCCGCAGTAACAGTGACGGTATAATTTCCAGTAGCTAAACCAGATCTATCTTCAGTTGTTATAGCTCCATCTGACCATGCATAGGTGATAGGAGCAGTACCATTGGTTACGGTCAAGTCTATCATACCATCTGTATTCCCTGAGCATGATTCATTTGTCACAACTGTACTTAATTCTATAGTCGTATAAACAATTTCTAATATAGGTGGATTCGACCCCGTTTCACTTGAATTTAATGTAATTTGTGTACCAGAACCTGAAACATGATCTAGTATCATTCCAAAATTAGACTGCGTACCATTCACCCAATCCTGAACTAAAGCGGTAGCGTCCCAATTATAGTACTGATTAGCAGAAGTCGTAGTCATTGTACTAATAGCTGTTGGGTCAAAATCACCTCCAGGAATCGTCCAGTTTACACCTGATTCACTTTGAATATAACTAGGAAAGCCTGCGCTGCCACAAGTACTCGTATAAGTCCAATCTCTAGTCATTCTATATAAACCACTAACTTCGGTTGTGGTACCAGCAGATTTAAAGACACTTAAAGTAGCATTTGTTATTGTTGCTCCGACAGGAATCCCAGATACATCAAAAAGGTAAAGTGAATTTACATCATCCGTTCCATCATTCAGGATTTTCATAGATGTACAAGACCCTAAGGCATTAGTACCTGCTGTTTGTGTTGAAAGATGCATATCATAAGTCAATGGTACTTGGATGGTCGTTTGTGCCGTAATACTATTCAATTGTCCCATCCAAACCATCCAAACAAAAATCAACCTAAATCTAAAAGTAGGTTGTCCAATTTTTTCTAGAAATAGTACTAAATGGCGAATGACCTTAAAAAAATATACGCTAATAGCCGCATACATTGCTGTAAGTTCCTGACGTTTGTGAAAAACTATTTTTTTTAATGCTTCTCTCTTCATCTTATAATATTGACCCATTTATAAAAGTCCTTTTTGTGTTTATTAAAGTAGCTTGTTTTAAAAATGGGGCGTAAATACTCAGCTATTGTTAGTATGACTAAAATATTTGCTACTGGGCATTAGATACTTGATGCTAGATGTTTGATAGATCCAGTATCCAGTAGTACATTAATTTTTAATGCTAATGCCTCCTGGTGAGGTAGGTACATCATCGGGGCTAACAATCAGGCAAGAAGTTGCACTTAAACAACCTGTATTATTGCTTTGCACGCATAGCTGTCCGCCTTGTGTGCCTGTCCAAGAGATTGTAAGCGTAGTCGTGCCTTGCCCTCCTGTAATCGTTGCCCCTAGCGGAACAGCCCATTGATAAACACTAATTCCCGATACTGCAGCAATGGTATAAGTGACGCCAATATCGCCTACACAAGGAGCAGGGTCACTAGGGGTAATCGCTTCAGGAATAGGAGGTGTACAATCGGAATCAAGACAATCGGCTAAACCGTCCCCATCATTATCAATGCCATCATTACAGATTTCAGGTTCATAAATAGTAAAGGAAGCTATGCTAACACAACCATTATTATCCGTAACAGTAACGATATAAACACCTGCGGCTAATCCATTTAAGTCTTGCGTATCATTATCGGGATTTTCTGGTCCATCGTTATCCCAATCATAAGTATAGGGAGCAGTACCACCATTAACCGTTAAGTCAATCGCCCCATCATTTAAAAGCGGGTCAGTTTCATCCGTAGTTATTCCCGAAATTGAAAGAGCAGTAGGTGCTGTTACCGAAATACTAGTTATTTCTGTACAATCATCCGAATCTGTTATTGTAATGGTATAAGTACCTGCGGTCAAATTAATAAGGTCTTCGGTTGTAGCGCCATTCGACCATTGATAGGTAAAAGGGCTTTGTCCAGTAACCGTAAGGTCAATTTCGCCCGTTGCATTGCCGTTACAATCAATAGCGGTAATAATATTATTAATATTCGTAGGCACTCTAGGAGCAATAATTGCGGTATCTATCCTAGTACAACCAATATTATCTGTGATAGTAACGATGTAAGTTCCAGCTGATAGGCCAGTTAAGTCTTCAGAGCTTGCTCCGCTTGTCCAATTATAAATAAAGGGTGCAGTTGCTCCTTGTGGTGTTAAATCTATTGCTCCATCATTGCCATTACAAGCGACTGATTCTGTTATTATTGAAGATTCAAAAAAGGGTTTGGTTGAGTCAAAATCAACGATGATGGAGGCATCATCCACCGCACAACTAGTTGGTAAAGTAGTTGTTAAAGTATAAGTTCCTGGTTGGGTAACGGTAATCGTATCTTCGGTTGGGTCGCCAATAATTTCACCATCTATGGTTGTCCAAAGGTAATCAACATCGGTTCTTGGCGGACTAGGTATCAGCGTGACTTCTTGATTTAAACAAGAAAGTAAAGGGTCACCTTCAATAAAACTTTCCACCATTGGTTGTCCCCAAGCATAAGGCCCTGCAAAATCCTTCAATTGAGCAGTAAAAGAAGCAGATGCTCTCGTTTTAACCATAAAAGTATTAAATGGAAATTCACATGGATCCGCACCTAATATGGTGCTATTGTCAATTCCAAAAGCGGTCATATTAATCCCTACCTCAAAAAAAGCAAAATCATTATAGTTAGTGATATAGGAATTGGTCTTAGTACCTAATGCGCCCCAAGGAGGAGTAGCTGGGTTTTCGTTATCCATATTGACAATACCACAAGCGTTACTGAGGTTATCAGGAATAATTGAAGCATACCCATAAGGAGAACCATTAAAAGCACCATCAAAATCAGGCCCCCAATTAAAAGCTCCAGCAGGGGTAACATTATCATAATCCGCTTTGCTAACCCAAAGCCGCATTTCTACTTGTGGGTCACTTCCTCCATTAACTAATGCACAATTGAAAATAATATCACCTGTAGCGATAATATTTCCTCCCCCATCAAATTCAAAAGCTGTATGTCCTAAATCAGGCCCACCTGAATTAAATGATTGGTTAGTTTCATTATATATCACTTCTTCTACAAAAAATTCAAAATCCATATAAGCTGCGCCTCCTGGTTCTGCGCGAACAATTACTCCATAAAACCATAGGTCATCATTTAAAGTAGTTCCATTACGCCTCATGTGCCCTGCCACTTCTACCAAATCATTTTTACCTAGAACATTTGCTACGCCTGGATCCCAAATAGCTGGGTCTTCGCCATTTTTACTAGCGGTCGAATAGGAAGTTTGATCTGTAAAACCAGTTCCACCAAAATATTCTCTAGACCAAAGTCCATCAATCCAGATTTGTCCGTCATTAATACTACTCAATCCAGCGTTCATTCTAGATTCGTAAAAAGGATTGCCCCCTGCCAATAATAAAGATTCGATGGTTGCTGCATTACTTTCGTCTATTACTCCAATAGTGCCTCCACTAGTATTTGTGAACCAATCATAGGTAGGTACTGCACTAGCACCACCATGATTACCAAATTGGAGGATATCGGTATAGACATCTGCATCAACACCAAATCCTGCACCTACACAACCATCATTATCTATCTGAGCATGTAATAAAAGGCTATTAGGAATTATAAACAAGAAAATTAAGGGATATACATATAATAGAGGAGATAGGATAAAGGAGGGTTTTTGCTGTGTGTGTGGTAGCATTATTTGTGTCTCTTTGATAAAAGAATTCAAGTTATAAAATTTATTTTCTTATCCTTCTCCCAAAGGGAAAGACAAAAATTGAAATTTCTTTAAGATCAGGATGGATTCTAGCATTTTGATCTTTGTATTACCCATAACTTGAATTATATAAGGTACTATTAAATGCAAGTTGTCAATAAATAGATTTTATTACTGTGTCGTTTTTAGATAAATGTGACAAGCAATTTTGTGAAAAAATAATACTTTTTGATGTTTCTAAATAAATTTGTGGCTAAATATTTACGCTCTCCAAACCCCATTTTTAATACTCAAATAGGCCTTTTTTATTCGGTCACTTATCCTTAACTCCTATGAAATTTATAGAAAACCACGATTAGATCTATTCTTTTATTAAGATACTGGCGAATAAGTCTATTAATTGATGATATACTGCATCAGGGTGAAAAATAGACTTTCTGTTGAAGATTGTTATATTGTTGAATTGTTACATTGCTTAATAATTGCAGCTTAAAATAGGGATAAAACCCTACTCAACAATATAACCATAAAACAATATAGCCATTTGGGGATATAACTTGAGCAGCTCAATTTTTTGAAAATGTTCAAATCTTAACCTGTTAAAGTATAAATTAGTTCAACAAGAATATTGTTATAAATTTAAAATATTATATATTTATAATAGACTTAATGTCTAATAGATTATGAATCAATAGAGCGCCAGCTAAAAAAATGAATTAAAATAATATTTAAAATCTCGGCTAGCTCGTCAAATCTGTTGTCTTCATTCATCCGTTGGTCTATTTTCTACCAACGGATGAATGAAGACAATGGGTGAGTATCAATTTTTTACCTGACTATCTAAAATAATTGTAAAAAAAATCGTCAAATCGAGGAATAATAGGCGAATTATTGCTCTAAACCTGGCTGTATTGTGCGCTATTAATATATTTAAAATTATTATATATGGAGTGTTTTGAAAAATAACAAAATAAAGTTATAGTGACAAAAATGTTATATTGACTATTTTGAATTAAGATGCTTAAACGAATTCTTTTTATCTTTAATTTTTAATAAAACTTCATTTGTTTCATTTTTTATGGAAATATTTATTGCTCTATTTGTGACTAATTCATTTTTGGCAATATTTACCCTTTCCTCCTTCGGGAGGTTTTTTAGTTGTTAACTTAATTTATCTGATTACTTACATCAATGTTGAACCACCACCTTTTTAGAAAAAGAAGCCCCTGCTGTTTGAACCGTTAAATAATAAACCCCACTAACATAATTGGCTGTTGATAATACAATAGAAGTAGCGTTTCGTGGAATATCATAATTAACCGTCCGACCTAGCATATCTTGTAAACTTATTTGTATAGGCGTATTGAAAGGAAGGGAGCCAAAATCTACTTGAATTTGCTGATTAGCAGGATTAGGATATACCTTAAAACCTTCCTCAAAAAGAGCGCCCTCAATACTACTCACCAATTCATTATTTTTATTAAAACTAGGCGGTTGCTGTCTGAAACCACCCGTACCATTAGGTATCCTTGCCATCGCAACATTTGCCAGTTGTTCCCCAAAAGAAAGGGAATCAATCACCGTTCCATCTTCATGAGCTAACATCAATGCTTCTCCATTCTTTTCTAGTTTAAAATTGGTATGCAAACCTGCTTGGTCTTCATCTTTATCTGCCCAGACCATTAAATAATCCCCTGCTTCGATAATGGTATTGGCAGGGAAAGTCCATTTTAGTGGTTGGTCTAATTTATCCGTTAAAAAGAATCCTGTTAAATCAATCGCTTGATTCGTATTATTATAGAGTTCTATCCAATCATCAAACTCGCCGTCCGCATCAGCTACGCCATCTATGGTATCTTTACTAGCAGCCACAAATTCATTAATCGTAATGTCCTGCCAACGGATTGGGCTAAAAGCCATCGAACAACCTTCTCCAGCATCTACCAATTGATTAAATACTTGTGGAATTCGTTGATCTAGAAAATATTGCAAAGCGGGAATATTGACTTCATTACCCCCACCTGTTCCATTGCCCACATCGTATTCATAATAATCTTTGGAAAAAAATGGATAAGGTTCTTCATAGATGTGCGGGCGAATTAAGGCAGTTTGTTCATTAATTAAATTGGTCAGACGAGATTTTGTAAAATTAGTTGCCATCATCACACAGCTTAGTTCTAAAAATCGTTCTTTAAATTCAGGTACGTTCATCAATCGAATGATTAAAACCTTAGAAGAATCGTCGATGAATAAAGGCAGATTTCTATTATAATCAATGCCTAATTCTTCTAGTTCATCTGTACCCATTAAGATTTCTTGGTATTTAGCTTCACAAACAGCATCCCAACCATCGGAACAACAAAAATCATCTTCTCTGGATACTATCTGAAAAATTGGATCATCCATTGGATGTGGACTTACTGCTCCAGAATCTACAACACAATCAGCTACCTCGAAACTAAATTCTATTGGGCGACATCGGGTATGTTCACATATCTCTCCATTTTCTAATCGTTTAACGGTTAAACAAACATCGACTTCGGTTAAATCGCCAAAATTGACCACTGGATTCGCTAAATTGGATATAACACCATTGCCAAAATCCCAAAACCATTCTTGCGCTCTAGGTTCGCTTTTGTCAATAAATAGTACCACGTCTCCTTGTTCATAATATTGAAACTCGGCTATTAAATCACAACCTGGCGTTAATGGTCGATAAGGATTGGCACTAAAAGAAAAATCACCGCCCATAGACAAGTTATAATCCCAAGGAATCCATTCAAATAAATCAGTATCTGGATTGTGATAAATATACCAGTTTCGTTGATTGTCCACATAAGAATCCCAATTATTGAGCGCAATATCTGCTGCTAAAACCCTTAAATAATTTTCTACATCAAAGACCTTTTGAATTTCTCTGGCAAAAATCGAATCTGGTGTATTATTCAAAACGTCTACTAATTCTATAAAATCACTCCAATCATTGGTGTCCTCATTTGTTTTTAATTCTATATCTTCTTGGTAGGGTAGGATGTCATTCCCAAGCCATTGTAACCTAGACCAAGCATTATTTTTGTATAAATTACCATTCCCATTAGAAAAATTATTTTTGACAAACGTTTTATCTATTTGCTCAATCATGCTATATAAACCCCAATATTGACCATTAATAGAAACCCTAGCATGTGCCACTCTTGGGGCTTTCACGCCTGCGGTTCGCATGACATCATAAGCAATGAAATCCCTCATTTGGCCAGGGTCGCAAGCGCCATTATGCAAGTTAAATTTTTTCATGCCATCGTAATGCTGCCCACCCACAAATTCATTTAAATCTACTTTAAAT
>JAFMDF010000065.1 GCA_017857395.1 Bacteroidota bacterium
TTTTATCAAAAAACTACCTACATATTAGCCTTTTTAATTTTTGTCGGGTCGAGTGTCATTTACTACAAAAAAATAAGGGTACTATTAGAATCGAACAATCCTTACCAATTATTCAAGGTTGTCCAACCCAAATCAATCAATTATTTCAAAATATCATTGGCAATGGCTTAAAATTTAAAAGAGATAAAGACCCCATTATTCATATTTCCTACACAGAAGAAAAAGAAGCTTATATTTTTGCTATCCAAGACAATGGCATTGGGATTCCAGAAAAACAACAAGCCAAAATTTTTACCGCTTTTCATCGAGTTGACAAAAATAAATATGAAGGTTCGGGAATTGGCTTAGCCACCTGTGAAAAGGTCGTCGAAAATCATCAAGGGAAAATTTGGTTGCAATCCAAGGTGGGAGAAGGAACTACTTTTTATTTTTCTATTCCAAAAATAAATTTGAATTCATCAACAATTCAATGCGCTATTCTAGATTAGTTTTAATTTTTTCCAGTATACCTTTAGCTTGTTGATTAACAATCCCTTTCACTACAGAAGCACCGAATTTAAAAATGCCTTTTAGTTGAAAATTCAAACTGATGGTTAAATTTGTTCCATCTTTTACTACTTCCAAATCTAAATCTGCTCGAATGGGAAAGATACTTTTTAAAGTCTTTGCAGCAGTATGTTTATTCTCTTCAAATTCAATCACTTCATACGTCGTTTTCAATCTTCGACCTGCAATATTCGCTACTTCAATATATTTACTGCCTTTTCGGATAGGTAATTCATCCAACATAATCACCTCTTCCAAAGCAGGAATATAAGCTTTTCGATTATTGACATCCATTAAATAGGCAAAAATAGTGGCTGGGCTTGCCTTAATAAAAATATTTTGTTGAGCAGTCATAAATAGTAGCGTAGGGCTAAGGGCAAATCACTACCCCATATATGAAATAATACTGCTATAACAATGGAAGGCGCTAATGGTTTATATTAGTGGTTCTATGGTGAAAACTATGGGTGAATTAAAAATTTACGACTGTAGAATCAATCATTAAAAATAAAAAAGCCCAATCCTCCTGGGTCACAAAGAATCACATTATCGACGATTCCTTCTTTATTGAAAACAGTAATTTCTTCGGCAATGGGAATACCAACTGTTTTAATTTTTTGAATAATGGGCAAATTCTTTCCTCCATTAAAAAAGGTCAATCCAGGATTAAAGAATAAATGTGGGCAAACCATTGGTTTCATAATGCTAATACCAACACTAGTCCCATTTTCAAAAGCTACCCAACCTTGTGCTATACTGCCCATTGTTTTTTTATAGCCCAATAGTTCCCAGAATTGAACTGTTTTTTCAACATCAACTGCTTCTATGCTAAGCCCCGCAAAGTTACCGGGAATGGCTTTTGATTCGCCTTTTAAGATAACCTCTTTTTCCAATCCCTCATTCATCAAATACACTTTCACGCCATTAGGGTCACTTACCAAATGTCCGCCTTCTATATCCACTACTTTGGTTACTTTATTTAAGGCAGTAACTGTTTCTTTCCAATCGGTTTGATATAATTTCAAGCCTGTTCGGGCGGTGTTTTCTGGATTAATTTCCAACAGAAACTTACCATCCGTAAAAAGGGTTGGTTTATTTTCTGATAATAATTCAAAATTTAATTTTTGATAATAGGTCTTACTAGCGGACAAGTTGCCTGTACAAGTTTGGATAACAGCGGTAAGTTTACTCATTTTAATGGATTTATTGAAGGATATTAAGTTAGAATAATTAGTAGAGAATAGAACACGATACCTCTCTACGCTCTACGCTCTATTCTCGCATCTGAAAATTACTTTCATCAAAAGTAATATTCCTTAACAAATTGATTACCATTTGCCAAATAATTTTTACTACTTTTGATCAATATCCATTCCGCATCTAAAATATATTATATGGAACTATTTAATTTTTATATCCTACCTATATCGGCATTTATTCCATTGATAATAGGCTTTATATGGTATCGACCTAATGTTTTCGGAACAAGACTAGCTGATACTACAGGCGAACCTATCGAACAAATTAGTCAACCTAAAAGTATTGGACAAATCGGGTTAATTTATCTTTTTAGTCTATTATTATCCTATATAATGCTGGCGGTAAGTGTTCATCAAATCGGTGTTTTTCAATTATTTTTTTTAGACCCTAGTTTTGCGGATGCTAGTTCTGAATTTAAAACATTCATGACTGATTTTCTAGCTCAATATGGCAGCCGTCACCGCACCTTCGGGCATGGCATGATACACGGGGCAGAAGCTAGTTTTTTCTTTAGTTTAGCAATTTTGGGTATAAGTGCATTATTGACAGGTAAATCGTTAAAAAGTATCTGGGTACATGTTGGATTTTGGGTACTTACTTGTAGCTTAATGGTAGGCGTGAATTGTGCATTTGTATAAATATAAGGAAGTTTAAGTTCCCTGTCTCCATAGTTTTTCGGAGAACTGAAATTTCCCTATTAGCTAATTTTAAAAACCCGTTGTCCTTTAATTATCCGATAGCCTATTAAAACTGTTGATTTATGTATTTCACGCAGAGTTCGCAGAGGCCACAGAAGCTAATAAAAACTAACTTTTTCTCTGCGAACTCTGCGTGAATAAATCAACCACTTTAATACACGACCAATTATCCGTTGTCTAATTTTCTACAACGAATAATTAACTCTTTTTTAAATTAGAGCGTCAGCTAAAAAAATGGTATTATAATAATATTTAAAATCTCGGCTAGCTTGTCAAATTCGTTGTCTTCATTCATCCGTTGGTTTATTTTCTGCCAACGGATGAATGAAGACAATGGATGATTATCAATTTTTCACCTGACTATCTAATATTCTCTAAATCATTCATAATGAAGAAATTAATCGTATCATTTTTTGCATACTTGCTACTATTTTCAGCATGTAAAAACACGACTGATGCTATAGACCTCACCAGCGAATTTACCCTAGAAAAAGGATTTCATATCTCTGCAGTCGCTGCTGAACCACTATTAACATCTCCTGTCGCCATAGAATTTGATGAAAAAGGTCGAATTTGGGCAGTCGAAATGACGGGTTATATGCGAGACATTGATGGGTCAGATGAAAAAGAACCAGATGGTAAGATTTCCATTTTAGAAGATACAGATGGCGACGGCGTGATGGATAATAAGAAAATATTCCTAGATGAATTGGTATTACCAAGAGCGATTGAATTAATAAATGGTGGCTTATTATATACCGAGCCACCAAATTTGTGGTGGGTGCCTATTGAAAATGACCAGCCCGGTGAAGCACAATTAGTTGATTCTATGTATGCCAATGGTGGAAATGTAGAACACGCACCAAATGGGTTATTATATAATTTAGATAATTGGATTTATAGTGCCAAATGCGACCGTCGATATCGTTTAAGAAATGGAAAATGGGAAACAGATGCCACTTATTTCAAAGGACAATGGGGCATTACGAATGATGACGAAGGGCATTTATATTATAATGATAATAGCAATCCAATTTATGGCGACTTTGTGCAATCGAACCAAGTCAATGCCAATCCGTTTTTAGAAAGTAAAAATTTAGAACGACAAAATTTATCCAAGTCTCGTCGTTTCTATCCAAGTCATCCAACCTTAATTAATCGGGGATATATGGAAGGCGCTTATGATGAAGCAGGACGGGTTAAACATTTCACCTCTGCTTGCAGCCCATTGATTTATCGAGGCGAACAATTTAGAAGCGATTATTATGGACAAGCTTTTGTATGTGGACCAGAAGGCAATTTAGTCAAGCGATTTGAACTAGAAACGACCAACGGTAAAATGGAAGCCAAAGCCACTAGTGAAGGTAGCGAATTCCTAGTGTCCAATGATGAAACGTTCCGACCTGTCAATCTCAATAATGGGCCAGATGGTGCGCTGTATGTGGTAGATATGCGTAGAGCTATTATCCAACATCGAGCCTTTATGACGAGTTATTTAAAGGAATTGATTATTAAAAACAAGATGGATAGTTTACCTATTACAGGTCGAATTTTTAGAGTTGCTGATAGCACCAATACAGTTAAAGCATTACCTGATTTAAGCCAACTATCTTTGGCAGAATGGGTATCTTTATTACAATCCACCAATGGCTGGCAACGAAAAATAGCACAGAAGAAATTGGTTTATGGCAATGATAAAAGTGTAATTGATGCCATTATAACTATAGCCAAAAACGTTAAAAATCCATTAGGACAAATACAAGCTTTATGGACCTTAGAAGGAATGGGTGAATTATCTGCTGAGTTATTAACCACTATTAAAACTAGTGATGCCGCTGTTGCTTCACAAGTTATTTTATTAGCTAAAACGATAATTAATTCGGCTAATGAAGCTGCACTATTACCAATTTTTGAAAACGCAGTAGCATCCAATAATTTCGACCAACATCTACAAGTAGCACATAGTTTAGGGAAAGTTACCAATCCCAAAAAAGATGAATTATGGATGAATTTAGCCACGACTTATGTAGATAATTCGATGATGGCAGAAGCCTTGGTTAGTAGTATTGCAGGCAAAGAAAGAGAGTTGCTTCCTACTATTGAGAAGGTACAAAAAGAAAGTGCCTTAGCTGCTACACTTCATAAAACCCTTATCAATATCGCAGATGATAATCGAAAGGAACCAGTTTTAAGTGTAACGGACCAAACAGATGATAGAACAAGAGGTTTTGAATTATATCAAATGTACTGTGGTACTTGTCATGGAATGGATGGCAAAGGCATGGAAAATTTAGCGCCACCACTCTATCAATCAGAATATGTAGACGGTCCAGCAGAACATATTGCCCTAGTGATGCTCAATGGTTTACAAGGTCCAATTACGGTTCATGGAAAAATTTATGAGGGTGCGGCAGTTATGCCTGGTATTAAACAAAATCCAGACATTTCAGACAAAGATATTAAGGATATAATCGCTTTTATTAAGAGTGGTTTTACTAGCAAACCTAAATGGTTTAATATGAAGGAATCTATCATTGCGGAACTTCGGGCAGCTACTGCGGATAGACAAGAGATGTTTACGGAGGCAGAATTAAAGGCTTGGCCGCTAGAATAAAGTAGCTTGGGCTTCCTGCCCGAGTAAACAAATTTAGGTTACGAAAAAATGCGACTCAGGCTAGAAGCCCAAGCTACGGTCAAATATAAAACAATATGAAACAAGACGAATTATTCAATAAAGCACAATCCACTAATTTTTTCGGTAAACTCTTTTACTACACCCGACTAAGTGGCCCCGGTTGGATACAAGCAGCCGTTACTTTAGGGGGCGGTACTTTAGTAGGCGCCTTATATTTAGGCGTTGTTGGTGGGTATCAATTTTTGTGGTTGCAACCATTGGCGATGCTTTGTGGCGTTATCATGTTGTCTGCCATTAGTTATGTGACGCTAAGTAAAGACAAAATAGAAGAGAGGCCTTTTGAATTGGCTAAAAGACATATTTCCCCTACGTTAGCTTGGGGTTGGTTAATTGCAACCATTATCGCAAATGTAGTATTTTGTACCGCTCAATTTGCATTGGGAGCAGATGCCATACAAGGAAACTTAGGAGGGGCGCATATATCTCCTTTTCTTATTACTAGTATTCTATTCATAGTCGCCTTTTTTCTAATCTGGTTATTTTCGGGAGAAGGAAAAGCCTCAAGAATTATTGATAATGTTATTAAAGCCCTAGTTGCCATTATCGTTTTAGCCTTTATGGGCGTCGTCATTACTTTAATGTGGAATGGTGCTATCAATTGGGGCGAGTTATTTAGTGGCTTAATTCCAGATTTTTCGGCACTCTTTCGACCTACGGATGCGTATACGCCAAGTATTGCCGCCGCAGGAGAATATGGTGCATTTTGGAAAAATTACATTTCAGAAAGTCAGAGAAATATCATCATTGGTGCTTTTGGATCAGCGGTTGGTATCAATATGACTTTCCTCTTACCTTATTCTTTAATGAAAAAGGGTTGGAAAAAAAAGCATCGAGAATTATCTATATTTGATTTAGCATTAGGCCTATTTATTCCTTTTATTTTGGGTGCTTCTGCATTAATTATTTCTACTGCTTCTCAGTTTCATGCTAAAAAAGATGGCATTGTAAGTGAAGCCGCTTATCATCAAGTATTGGATGCTCGTTTAAAAGTAGAACATATTGAATTCGCCACTTATGATAAAAATAAAGTAGCTCAATTAAGACAAGGTGCACCACAAGCAGATAAAGATTTATCGACAATGCTAGCCAAAAGAAATGCCAATGATTTAGCCAATGCGCTAAGTCCCTTTTTAGGCAATTGGTCGCAGCTCATTTTTGGTATCGGCATTCTCGCAATGGCTTTAAGTACGATGCTCGTCCACATGATGATGAATGGGTACGCCATTAGTGAAGCCTTCGGGCAACCAGGACAACGAAAAATATTTTTGATTGGTGCAGTTATTCCTGCAATTGCCGGATTTTTCTCTCCCTTATTATGGAATGGTGCTGCCAAAACTGCTTTAGCCGTTCCTGCTTCGGTGATTGCCACTACCCTTTTACCTATAGCTTATTTGATATTTTTGTTATTAATGAATTCTAAAAAAGCATTGGGTGAGGAATTACCAAAAAACAGGCTATTAGTTAATATTTTAATGTTTGGCGCTACAGGAATTGCTACTTTTGCCTCAATTTGGGCTTTATTAGGAAAGTATCAAAGTACTAATGTTTATGACCATCAATTTGGGATAGTTGGCTTAATCGGTTTACCTATTTTGGCTTTGATAGGGATTATTAGTTTTTTGAGGAAAGAGGCGAGTTGAGGGAACGATGAATGATAAATGATGAACTATGAATGATACATTCAATTAGAAGCACTAAACTTTTCAAAATAAAATTGATAATTTATCCGTGATAGGCCATCCGTGGTATAAAAAATCCGTGGGGGAGCATCCATTTAATTTCAGGTACATTCATAATCTACAATAAACCATCTTAGTAAAATGCAAACATTCGGAATAATAGGAGGTGGCATGATTGCCAATTTTCATGCCCAAGCCATTCAAGCGATGAAAGGCGGGCAATTAGGCGCTATTTATGCTCGTAATCCAGAAAAGGCAAAAGGATTAGGTAAAAAGTATAATTGCAAAGCCTACCACAATTTAAAAGATTTATTAGCAGATAAAACCATTGATATCGTAACGATTGCCACACCTTCAGGTGCACATTTAGCCCCTACGATTGCAGCAGCAAAAGCAGGCAAACATGTTATATGTGAAAAACCATTAGAAGTCACTCCCACTAGAATTGAGCAAATGATTGCGGTTTGTGCCGAACAAAAAGTGGTCTTAGGCAGTATTTTTAATAGGCGCTTTAATCCAGCCATGCAAGCTTTCAAAAAAGCAGTAGATGCTGGGAGATTTGGGCAATTAACGATGTGCGATGCTTATATCAAATGGTATCGAACGCAAGCCTATTACGATTCTGGCGCTTGGCGAGGCACTTGGGCATTAGACGGTGGCGGTGCATTGATGAACCAATCTATTCATACGATTGACCAATTGATTTATTTAGCCGGCCCAATTAAACGATTGTCTGCTTCTACCACTTGTTTGATTCACGAAGGCATTGAAGTAGAAGATACAGCGGTGGCTATTTTAGAATTTGAAAATGGGGCAAGAGGTGTGATTCAAGGAGCGACTTCTTGTTGGTCTTCTACTGGGCATCCTGCGGAAGTTCATCTTTGCGGTAGCGAAGGTTCCGTTTTTATGACCGATGAATCTTTTCGAGTTTGGGATTTTAAAACACCTGCACCAGCAGATGATTTTGTGAAGACTAATTTAATGGAAGGTGCAGAAGTAGGTATGGGCGCAAATGACCCTTCTGCCATTAATTTTGATGGTCATCTACGTAATTTTGAAGATATTGTAGAAGCTATAGAAAATAATCGCCAACCGTTGGTAAGTGGCGAAGAAGGATTAAAAGCGGTGCAGGTGATTGATGCTATTTATCGAAGTGCTAAGCAAAATGGGATTTGGGTGGAATTGTAGTAGTCCCTTTACCTATCAACCTTCCTGCCTTTAAACCTTTACACCTTTAATAATTACAAAGTGAAATTAACAGGATTTACAGACGAAGCTGCCAGCGATTTAGCAGGGCAAATAAAAGTAACCAAAGCCTTAGGTTGGGATTATCTATCCGCTCGGATGATAGACGGTACAAATATTCATGACCTTTCGGAAAAAGACTTTGAAACAGTTTGTGAGCAATTAGAAACTGCCAATATTAAGGTGGCTGAATTTGGGACGATGATTGGCAGTTGGGCAAAAACGATTGAGTCTGATTGGGCGTTGACTTTGGCAGAAATAGACCGTTGTATTCCAAAAATGCAGCGATTAGGCGTTCAATTTGCTCGCATTATGTCTTATGCACAATGTACTTGGGGCGATGATCAACAAGAACAAGAACGTTTTCGGCGACTTCGAGAAATTACGGCTCGATTTGCAGATGCAGGTTTAGAAGCTATTCATGAAAATTGTATGAATTGGGGTGGCTTTTCTGCCGACCATACTTTGCGTTTATTGGAAGAAGTGCCTGGATTGAGATTGGTTTTTGATACAGGCAATCCCGTTTTTCAACGAGACCGTTCTAAACCAGCGCCTTATCCTTGGCAAAACGCTTTTGAATTTTATCAAAAGGTCAAGCATGCCATTGCACATGTACATATCAAAGATGGCATTATGCACCAGGATGCAGGCGAACCTGAATATACGTTTGCAGGGGAAGGACAAGGACATACCAAAGCCATCGTTGCCGATTTAATCGCTAGTGGTTATGATGGATTTATTGCTATTGAGCCGCATATTGCTAAAGTTTTTCATACTTCCGAACAAGCAAATAATCCTCAGCGAGAATACGATTTGTATTTGGAATATGGGCAACGGTTTGAGCAATTAGTACAAGTATGTAAAAAATCCCAACACTTATCGTAAAGCGTGGGATTTTCAAATACAGTCGGGTGATTTATTAGCTCATCCAGTGACTTCCCGTCACTGGATGAATTCAATTTATCCTCTTTTAAATCATCCAGCAATAAAAAATCACTCGATGAATTTAGGGTTTCTCCTTTTAAATTATCAAGTGACGGAAAGTCACTTGATAATAGTTAATTGCTGAATTGCCTTTTCCAAAGAAATTTGTTCTTTGCGATACCCATCCAAAGTTGATTTCTTAGCAATAATTTCTAGTTTTTTAGGCATTTTTTCGCAATCTCTACAATCAGGAAAACGCAATTTAAAAGTCAAAGCTTCTCCACTATTAATACTCTTAACAATACTACCGTAATCAATAATATTTTCTTTTAAACCTTCTAAAAAAGAAAGGTAACTTTTATCTAACGCTTCGCTGTCAATTTCCGTCAGGTCGTCGCTGTCTCCATCTATTATGGCTAAACCATTATTTCTCCATATCGTTTTAGCTTGGTCAAATTGCAATCCAAAATAATGACTTCCATTACCCGAACGAATACGTAAATTATAAATAGCACCAATCCCTTCTATCTTTTCATAATAAGGCGTACCACTAATTCGTAAAACGCCTTCTTCCTTATCATTATGCAATTTCTTTAAAATAGTACTTAATAATTCTAAGTCTTTTTCTTTAGCAGCCCGCTCTTTGGCTTCATCAAAAATATATTCAATTTTATCAATCAATTGCTGTTTGTTGTCGTTATTCTGAAAAGCATCAATAGCCGTTTTAGTAATAGTAGCGCTATAATTTCTTTTGCTTTTTCCATCTATTACCAATGCGGGAAAAGCACCATCGAAACGACTAGAATTACTACCATATCGAATCATAATTTTTTCATCGTCTCCTATTTGCCGCATCAAATAAGCATACTCAGAAAAGAAAGTTTCTACAATCAATTTAAAGGTCTTTTGAATTTCTGCTTTATTTGCTTCCAAATCCTCCGCATCAAAATTATATCGCTTCTTTCTAGATCGAAGAATCGTATAGCTAGTTGGCTTTCCAGATTTGTCTTTTTTAGTTTCTGACATCACTAAGGGGCTTAATAAACTCCCAGAAGTAATAGAAAACATCGCCCCAAAACCTTCAATATAAGTCCCTTCGACTTCTGGGCTACTATTGATAATGAAAAATTTATCATCGTTCGTCATTCCTCCACTACTTATTTCTCCAATTATCGTTTCTAAAATTTTCTCTGCCACATCAATATCTCGATTCATTCGAGCCGTTTGGGCAGATAATAAAAAGGTTGCTAAAAACAGTCCTATAGTTACTTTCAATTTCATGATTGGTGATTTTTAATAGTTGGTGGTATCTGGATTAAATCAGTACCCTAAACCTAGTTTTTAAATTGAGTTTTTTGTTGCGAGTTACGGGTTACGGGTTACGGGTTAAAACAATATTCATCAGTTCGTTGAATAATAACTTTAAATTAGAGTTATTCTCAAAATTTAAACTCATTCCCATTCAACTCGCAACCCGCAACTCGTAACCCGTATTAATCATCGCTATTGCCAATTACATTAATCAACAAAGCATCTGTTTCTGTTTGATTTTGATAGACATTTGCAAATTCACTTTTGATAAGATTGAGGTCATTATTCCGAGTCTCTTGCCAACTAGTCCAAGCCTCTCCTAAAAATACTTGTGTTTTTTGCTGGTGTGCTTCTAATAAATTTTGCATCAAATTCGCTAGTTCGGGTATTTCTTCTTGTCGGAAGTTATTCGCAAAATCTTGTAATTCAGTTTTTTGCTGTGATTGATAAGCGAGCATTTGCTGATTCAATTTACTTTGCATCGCATTCATTTGATTCGCTTGTCGTTTTTGCCAAATAGAATCCAATAATAATAACTGTTGTTGATGTACCGCTTCCCGCTTTACAATTAATTGCTGTACCTCTGCTAAAGTAATATTATCCGAAGGAGGCAAAATTGGTGTCATTGGTTTTTCTACTGGCGTCCCAAAAGAAAAAGTCAAACCATTTTCGGTAGTCGTTGCTTGAAAATCAAACAACTGTAATAAAAGCAATAGCGATGCGGCAATACTAGCGGGAATTGCCCACCTTTTCCATGGGAAAGGTGCTCGTTTCAAAGTAATGACTGTGGCAGGTGGTTGCACCTCAGGTAAATCTGCCAAAAAGGTTCTACTTTCTTGTAAAGCTTCCAAGTCTTTTTGAAGTGCAGGATTTTGCTGTAATTTCTGCTCAAAAGCTTGTTTCTCTGCCGAGGTCATTTCTCCGTAGAGATAATCTATTAATTTTTCTTCTTGGTTCATATCTTCTTTTTAGAAGTCAGAAGTAAGACCATTTCATTGTCAGAAGTCAGATTCTCGATTATGAAATGAACTGATTCTTTTCAAAATATATTCATTTTTCGCAAAGCTTTTAAACCGTAGTATAATCTGGACTTTGCGGTACTTTCTGAAATGCCCAATGTATCCGCAATCTCTCTAAACTTTAAACCTTCGTACTCTTTGAGGATTAAAACCGTTCGCTGTTCGACTGGTAATTGTTGAATCGCTCGCATCACTAACTGTGCTCGTTCATTATTTTCGTATAAAGTATCGGGTGATTTCGGGCTTATTTGCATTGCGGATAATCCATATTTTTCTTCGTAATTGGTTCTTGTTTTCTGTTTTCTAAGATATTCATGGCATTGGTTGGTCGTGATTCGATACAGCCAAACTTTAAAAGTAGCAGGTTCTTTTAGTTGAATTAATTTTTCCTGTACGACGACAAAAGTTTGTTGACACATTTCCTTCGCCAATTGGGCATCCGAAAAATATTTATAAGCGATATTATATACTCGACGATACCAATCGCTAAACAATTGATTCAAGGCAGTTTGATTGCCTTCTTGTGCTTGAATAATAAGTTGTCGAGTTTCGTCCAATTTTATAACTTCTTTTTGGTGATTTACATACTATGGATGGATGAACCCTAAAAATAGTTTTAAGCTAGTTGATTTTTTTATTTATTTTTGGGAAAAAACTAAAAATATGCCTTCATTCGATGCTTTAAAGGAATTACTACAAGGTCGTAATACAGCGATTATCAATACTTTTATCAACAAAAACCCTGGCGTATTAGATGAAATTGACCAGAATGGGATTAGTGGATTAATGTATATTGGCTATCATCAATTACCTGAAGTTTTGGCTGTAGCTGTTGATATCAAGAAGGAGTTTACGATATACGAAGCAGCAGCAATGGGCTTATTACATCGGGTCATTACCAAAGTCAATAGTCAACCTGCCTTATTAAATACACCTGCGAAAGATGGATTTTTGCCCTTGACTTTAGCTTGCTTTTTTGGCCAATATCCAGTAGTTAAATACTTATTAAAAAAAGGGGCAAAGGTGAATATTCCTGCTAATAACCCTTCCAAAGTAATGCCGTTGCATTCGGCAGTTGCTAAAAATGACTATGCAATTTGTGAACTTTTATTAAAAAACGGAGCGGACGTCAATGCCACACAAATGAAAGGCGTAACAGCTTTACAATCTGCAGCACATCAGGGAAATTTAGAATTGGTGCAATTATTAGTCACCAATGGGGCGGAAATAGATATGGAAACAACTGAGGGAAAAACAGCCCTTTCTTTTGCCGAGGAGGATGGACATGAAACAGTAGCTGATTTTCTTAAAAATGCTTTTCCTTTACCTGGGTTTGGTATGATAACTTTAAATAATTTAGAAGCAGAGTATGAGGCAGGGGTACTAATTAATGATAAGGCTATTTCCTTAGATTTAAATTTTGAAGCCACCACTATTCCTAGGGAAAATTTATCCTTAGTCAAAAAAATATTAAATAATCTACCGGATTATCAGCGGCAAACTCGTGCTGCAATTGTTGAAGATGCTAAAGATGAAGATGGTATTACAAGGGAATATTTAGAATTTCATATAGAAGAACTCCTCGAAAATGAATTACAAGAATTATTAGGACATATTTCTTCTCAGCGAAAAAGACGCAAAAAAGTATTCAAGTTATTACAGTTAAATAGGATTGGTTTTTACCCAGAAGCCGAACAGAATTATGCTGTTTTCGATTATACGATAGGTGATGAATTAACCGATTATTTATTAGTCGTCGTAATGAATCAAAATGATAAAGTTAAGTTTATAACCATGGAAAGTTAAGTGTATAGGTGAACTTCAATTCACCTAAAACAGAAGTCCGAGGAACAAAAAAATCAATAAGTTGTGGTAATTAATTGCACGCCACACTCCCCTCACTATAAATTATTTCTAAGCAAAAAAAAATTGGCATCACCTCCAAGGAGATGTGCCAACAAAATTGCAGTCCGAGTTAAATTCTTTAGGTACAACGCTTTCGTTGTACAAATTTCTTTAGGTTTAATTCAGACCCCAACGATTAGAGTAACTTTTTTGATTTTTTGATACTATTTTTCAACAAAAAAAGGGTCATTTTAGCTCTTTATCCTTTATAAAAGTTATTATTATTGGACACAACTTTCATAAATATATGAATCTATATTTATCAGCGTTTAAAAGGAAGAAGCTAGATTTAGCTTTCAGCCATATTTCAACCTTAAATAATTCAATATAATTATAGTACTTACCCAATTAAAAGGGGTAATTTTGAACTTGATAGGTTTAGTTAGGAAACGTCGAAAAAATTAGTATTTTTTGAACTAGAAGTTTTTTTAAAGCGAACCACCTTACAGATGATACAGCTTTTTCATAGATTTTAAACCTATGAAAAAAACACCCCATTCAATTCCAATCAACATCGGAAAGAATACTAAGCTGTTTCTTAGTCAATACTAAGAAATAATTACGTTAATTATCTTAACTTTTTTTTAACTCGGAGGCGATTTGGACTTGTTTTGTTAGCAGTCTTTATTGCTTTATTTAACTACCTTTTACTTGCAATTTTCTTTTAGACGGGAGAAAGTTAGATAGGTCACAAAACTTTTAAAATTTTGTTAAAAAAAAATCCGTTACAACTAAATGATGATTTTAAGTATGCGTTAGATGTACTAGAAAAGACGGATAAAAGTATGTTTATTACTGGTCGAGCGGGTACGGGAAAGTCTACTTTGTTACAACTTTTTAGAAATACCACTAGAAAAAAAGTCGCTGTTTTAGCGCCAACTGGGGTAGCTGCTTTAAATGTAAGGGGACAAACCATTCATTCCTTTTTTAAATTTCCTGCCAAACCACTACACAAAACAGAAATTAAACGCCTTCGTCAAAGAAAGGTCTATCAAAAATTAGAAGTATTGATTATTGATGAAATTTCAATGGTTCGAGCAGATTTAATGGATAATATAGATTGGTTTCTAAGAAAAAATCGAGAAAACCCGATGCCTTTTGGCGGCGTACAAGTGGTCTTTTTTGGAGATTTATTTCAATTACCACCTGTTGTAGCAACTGAACAAGAACGGATGTTATTCCGAATGCAATATACCAGTCAATATTTCTTTTCTGCTCATGTTTTTGAGGAGTTTGAATTAGAGATGATGGAGTTACGAAAAATTTATCGGCAAGATGGTCGGCATTTCATCCGCTTATTAGAATCCGTCCGTTTAAATTATATAGATTATGATGATTTAAGTGATTTGAATGAACGGCATGTGCCCGATTTTGAACCAGAAGATTATTATATCACCCTTTCTGCTAGAAATGCGACCGTTAACAGCATTAATACCAGAGAGTTACGTCAATTAATCACCCCTTCCTCTGTTTATTTAGGAAAAGTAGAAGGTAGTTTTGATGTCCGCCTCTACCCTACTGATTTGGCACTCAGTCTCAAAGAAGGCGCACAAGTGATGTTTATAAAAAATGACCCTGAACGAAAATTTGTCAACGGCACAATTGGAAAAATTGTGGAGTTAACCAATGAAAGTATCAAAGTAGTCGTGCAAGAATATGATGGAAAAGAACGCTTAATTGATGTTCCAAAATTAGAATGGGAAATTTTAAAATATAGTGTCAATGAAAAAGATGAATCCAGAATAGAAACCGAGGCAGTTGGTAAATTCACGCAATATCCCCTTAAATTAGCTTGGGCAATTACCATTCATAAAAGTCAAGGCAAAACTTTTGAAAAAGTCATCATCGACTTAGGGAAAGGTGCTTTTGCACATGGTCAAACTTATGTGGCGTTAAGTCGCTGTAAAACATTGGAAGGTATTGTGTTGAAACAGGCACTTCGGCCGCAAGATATTCAGGTGGATGAGAAAGTAGTAGATTTTTATGAGCGGCATTTTTGACTGCAGTATTACAAAATTATAATGGATTACCAGAATGGTGAATTTTCCAAATAATATCTTTATTTTTTCCTTAAAATAACATCTGGGTGTCCATTTTCCATTGCTTCTTGTAGTTTAGTTTTTAACTTCTTCTCTCTGTAATCAAAATAAATGCCAGCTAAAACTATCAAAAAGACTGCTCCATTAAATCCAAAACGTTTTACAGAAAAGTAGTCTAAGTTAGTAATATATAAGTATAACAAGAGACCGATTGGTACAAGTGCTACGATAATAGAAATTAGTCTAATTTTTTTGTAAAGACCAGCACAAAGAAAAAGTATACAACTAAGAAAAACTCTTTCAATAAAAATACTTAATGAGAAATGGTCAAGAAATAAATAGTTTGCCAAAACAGGGTATAAGATAGCTAACCCCATTACAATAATAATTTGTCTCAATTTCTTTAGGTAGTTAACTGTCCCATCGTACTTCCAACTAGTAACAGCTAATTTACCAATAAACTTATAGTCCTCAATTTCTGTAGTTTGCTTGCTTAATGTTTCATCCAGAATATTATTCATTGTTTTCGTAATTTTATATCCTATCTCAATTTCTGACTCTCCTTATCACGCTTCCGTTCTATTTTAGCCAATTTCCGTTCCAAAACCGCCAAGTCCTTCATTTCTCCTAAATAGATTTCTTTTTCAATCGCTTTAATTAAAAAAGGAAAATCTGCCTGTGTAATTTGTCGTTTTTTACGGGTAGGAAATAATTTCCGAAAAGGCACTTTTTGGTTTAATTTAAAAGACAATTCATAATAATTGGATAAAAATTCTCCTTTTTGGCTTAGTTGCGGTACCATTACTTTAAAATCAGCGGGAGCATTATCTCCCCAATTATCAATCAATAATGGTTCAATAGAAGGATAAACATTCAACTGTCTTTTTAATAAGATTTTCCTACTCGGCAATTTCTTTTCTCTGGTCCACCAAATATCTCGAACTGCTTCCATCGCCATAATACTGCCTGCCTCTGTTTGGATGGCCTCCAATTCAGCTAATGTTTGTATAATTAATTGGGTCATCGCCACTTCATAAGGCAAATCACTTTCAATGGCTTTGATTCCGAGGGTCACACCTAATAAATTAGAATAGGCATCTTCAACGGAAAAACTAGAGAATCTTTCAGGTACAAAGGGAATCGAAGAAGCGCCATACCAAGTCGCTATTTCATGCCAAACAGATAAATCATAAGCTATTTTTCCTGCCAACTGACGAGCATCGGCTTCACTTATATTTTCAGGAACAGCCACCATTAAAGTCTTTAAACCGCCCTCATGTCCTAGTACTTTATCAATATTTTCTCCTTTATTGCTAATAATTAAATTATATAAATAAGCCGTCCAATCTGCTTGGTCTCGAAGATGTCCCATATCTATAAAACCACCATTTCTAGTATAAATAATACCGTTGCCTTCTCGCTTCTTTTTATCTCCTAAAAACTTATGCTTACCTAAAGCATCGACGCCTATTATTTCTGTAATTTTTAGCCCAGGCAAGCCCATCAACTTTACTTCTGCACCAAAAGAGCAACAAGTTCGAATGATACGTGGTGGTGGAGAATTGAGTTCTTTTATAGATAATAGCGGTTGCACGGCAAACAAGGTTGATGTACCCAGCAAGAATAGGAAGGTAAAAAAGGTCGGTTTCATGCCACTTTATATAAGCTAAAAGAGGAAGGTCTGTTTCCAGTTGCTTTCCTTATTAGTCGTCAGGTTGAATTAATAGTAATAGGCGGCAAAGTTAAGGTTAAAATTAGGGAAAGGATGGCAATTTAAAATTTTCAATTCATAATTTTCAATTTTCAAAAACTAAATCAGAGAAATAGGTACCTATCAGACATTTTATAAGTGATACATCTACTACAATAGACTTTATTCTAAAGAGCTTAGTGCTTCCAGAACTTGGAGTTCTGGAAGCACTTCTAGTACGATTTATTTTAGAATAAACACTAATAGTATTCAACTATTTTCAAGGAATTTTTTTATTAAATCCGTTGTCCTTTAATTATCCGTTGTAAAAAATAAGATACAACGGATAGTAAAACATTCATCAAATCATATGAATCAGCGGCGTAGTCTTAGGAGTTAAAATTGAAATCTTTACGAATCAACCTAATTTTATCACCTGATTTATTATTTTCGATATTCGACTTTCACGTTGGCATCTAATTGCGTAATCTTCACTTCTGTCCGTCTATTTTCCTGATGCTGCCACTCTTCACAATCAATCCCATCTGCACAATCATTTTTTAAGGAAGTCTCTCCATATCCCTTTCCAATTAAACGATTTCTGGTGATTCCTCTAGACATAATATATTGTACGGCTGCCTCTGCCCTTCTTTGGGATAATTGTTCATTATAGTCGTCGTTTCCTCGACTATCCGTATGGGAATACAATTCAATTTCCATGCTCGGATATTGCTGTAATAAACCAATCAAATGGTCTAAAGATGCAGAAGCATCGCCACTAATTGTTGCTTTATTAAAATCATAATAAACATCTTCTAAAGTAATGACTTGACCGACTTTTAAAATTTCAGTAGGCTTTACATTGACAGGAGGTGATGCTGATTGAATAATAGGTTTGGGTGTTGGTTCAGCAATTGTTGGTACATTTAAATATAAAATAGAATTGATTGGTTGTTCCATTGCACAATCTATGCCTACTGTAGAGTATTTCTTTTTATCTTCCTCGAACCGTTCTTTTTTGGCGACCACTTCATAATCACAGTTGCATTCCAAGAAAAAAGCAAAATTTCCTTCATCATCGGTATTTGTTTCTTCGTATTCACCTGTGCAGAAATTAAATAAAGTGACCGCTGCATTCGGAATCATTCGATTATATTCTTGATGAATGACCGAACCATTTAAAGCCAAGCCTTGGCGTTTTTTTAGCGGAATAATCCATTCTGGTTTGCGCAATAAATCATAAGCATTAACTACTTTTTTAACCGGTGCATAGCCTTGTTTTTCAATTAAAATAGTATAGGTTTTCCCCTGCTTTACTTCAGGCTGCACTTTTCCTTTCAAATCGGTTAGAAAGCTAATGGGTTGCGCCCAAGGCTGAGTTGGTGCTGTTTCTCCGTTTTTCACTTGTTTGCCAACGCCTACAGGAATATTACTTTTGTTTTTATAAACACCTTCCACAATGGTGACCAGCGCATCCGAAATTCGGTCACTAGAACTTTCATCCACAATCGTAATAATATTTTGTTTAATTGAGGGAGGATTTAAATTACCAGACCACTGGTAAATATCATCGCTGCCTAATCCACCTATTCGGTTAGACGTAAAATAACCTGCTGCTCCATTGTCTAATTTACTATAGCCAAAATCATCTTTATTCGAGTTAATAGGCTCGCCTAAATTTTCTGGTTTAGTCCAAGCACCATTGGATAAATGCGTTTGGTAAATATCTAAACCACCAACTCCTGGTAAACCATTAGAAGCAAAATAAAGCATCCCAGCTTGGTCAATAAATGGAAAAAGTTCATTACCTGCGGTATTCACTTCCTTTCCCAAATTTTCTGGAACAGACCAGTAACTACCCGAACGAGTTGATTTATATAAATCCATTCCACCAAAACCACCGAGTCTATTAGAGGCAAAATATAAAGTACTTCCATCGGCTGATAAAGTTGGATGACAAGTCGAATATTCCGCATCATTGAACGGTAATTCTACTACATTTCCCCATTTTTTATTATTCAAAGTAGCCGTATAAATCTTTAAGTCGACAATATCATTGGTATTTTTCCCTTTGTCATTATTCCTAGAAAAATACATGACCGTCCCCATTTTATTAAAGGTAGCCGTCCCATCATGAAAATCACCGTTAATATTTCCTGCTAATAATTTTGCCTCTGTAAAACTTTGTTCGCCTATTTTTTTAGCAAAAAATAAATCCGAAAAATTGTCTTTAGTCCAAGTATCTTCTAGCGCATCTTCTCCTTTCCCACGAGTAGACGTAAATACGACCCCTCCTTTATAGGGAACGGGGCTATAGTCCAAATGTGCCGAATTAAGTTGTCGTACATTGATTACCGCCACTTGCTGTTTGGGTAAAAATATGAGTTTGGCACAATCCGTTATTTCCGCTCGAGGTATTAGGTTGTCCGCTCCTACTAACACTCGATATTGGTTATACCAATCCAATGCCGTTTCACATTTATTATTACTTTGTAGCACTTGTGCATAATGCAACATATCTTCTGGAGCAGTATCTGCTTGGATGGCTTGCGCATACCAATATTCCGCAGATTCTGTATCTCCATTTAGTCGATAACTATCGGCCAATCTAATTTTTGCCAAATCATCCAATCCGCTTTCGCCCAACTGTTGATATAAATCAGCCGCTTTTAAATAGCTTAATTGGTCATAAGCTTTGTCCGCCTGTAATTTAGCATCTTTTTGCGCCCAACTATTGATTGCTAATAGCATTAAGCCATAAAGGAAATATCTTTTTTTCATGTTGTAATTTGTTGCTATATTCTTGTTCAACTCTTTCAGAGTTGGGTGGTTCGTGATTTTATTCTTTCTCTGCATCTCCTGCCTACCATCAGGCCAGACATACAGGGCTATTTATAGTTAATCCCACTTAGGATTTTTATTAATGGTTTACATCCGTGGTATTTTGTATCCGAGATAAAAGTTCACCAAGCAGAGGTTAGCACTACAGGCACTACAGGAACACAACAATCCGTTAAAAAAATCGGAGGTGATTAATCCGTTCAGCTGATTCTAATTTTTTATTAAAAACATAAGACAACATGATTTCTACACTTCCATTTGAGTAAGAATTTAATTCTGTCATGGTAAAATCGAAAGCCGTGCCTATTCTAAAATTGGGATTAAATTGATATTGTACTAAGGCAGAAATAGCATCCCCTAAACGGTAATTAGCGCCCACCCAAAAAGCATCCATAAAAATTAAATTGGCATTGACATCTAATTCAAAAGGGGTTTCCGCATTAAAACTAACCATTGCCCCTGGTTGCAATTTAATCGAATTGGTTAGATTCATTAGATAACCAGTCATCAGATAGTAAGTCCGAAAATCACGAGTGGGACTGGCGACATCAAAGTCTCGATAAATCGACGTATTTAATAATTGCGGCAAAGAAAGGCCTAAGTAAAAATTTGATTGTTCGTAGTAAATACCAAATCCAAAATTAGGGACGACATTCGCAGCCTCTGCACCCGCAGGAATAGAACCATCTCCAATATCTAATGGATTTGCCTCCGTCCAATCCATTTTACCTTGCTCTATTTTGCCATTTACCCCTAAGCTTAATTGGCCTTTTTTTGCAATTTGAAAACGATAAGCATAACTAAGGTCTATAGAATTGGACCGTAGAATCCCTACTCTATCCGATGTTAAATTTAAACCAAAACCAGAACGACCGTCAAAGAACGGCGTATGAAAATTTAAAGTAGCGGTAGTTGGCGCACCATCTAAACTCAACCATTGATTTCGGTATAATGCAGTTGCTGTTGGGACACCTGCTGAACCTGCATAAGCTGCATTAAAGGCTAATTTATTGAATAGAAAATGGGTGTATTGCACATCGTTTTGAGCGCTTAGTTGGCACGAAAAAGTGGCCAATAATAAAATGTAGATTATATTTCTCATATTTAATTTAAAAAAATTGTTTTATTGTTAAATGGTTATATTGCTGACATGCAAGACTTTTAAACGAGTTAAACTATCAGATTTAAATTGATATAAAATATTTGTTCAATTTAAATGTAGCGTCAAAACATCCGAGTTTTTATTAATCCGTATTCCATTTTTAAACACAGATAGCGTATCTATTTTTTAGTTAAGGCTCTAATTGCCGCTGGCAAATAACCATATAACAATTTAACCATTAAACAATATATCACCTGACAATCGTAAAATATCCCTGCATAGCATCTCCTTTTGTATCCATTTGTAATAGATAGAAATAAGTACCATTTGGTAGAGGATTCCCCTTATAAGTACCACCCCAATCATTGCGATAAGAAGCAGTTTCATAAACTAAGTCTCCCCAACGGTTAAAGACTTTGAGTTGACTTTTAGGGTCAGAAGCGACGCATGGAATCCGTAACAAATCATTCATGCCATCATTATTAGGCGTAATAACATTTGGCGCAAAGCAATCTTCACTATCGACCACTTTTACTTCGACCGTTGCTACATCACATTTATCTGGGCAGTTGGCATTACAAACTTCATATTCAAATACATCTGTTCCAAAGAAATTCGTGTTAGGTGTATATTCCACTTGCCCATTCTCAATCGTTAATTTCCCATTTTCTGGTTGAGTCATTAAATTAATAGAGAGGGCTTCTACATTATCCGTAACATCATTTTCAATAATATTCGCAGCTTCTAAAACACTGTTTAATTCAATAGTGAAAGCATCGTCTTGAGCTTCTATCACACTGGTAGCTTGTTGTAAAACTAACGAGTCTCTTGAATAATTTTGACAACCTTTATAAGATAAAGACCAGTAAATTGTATTCATTCCATCTGGCACATCTACTACAAAAGTCGATGGATTAAGTGGGTCAACAATGGCTAAATTTGTATTTGTCGTCCATTCCCCAGTCCCTATCATTGGTTGAATCGCTTCAATCTTTATTTCATTTTCATTACAAACATTGGCTGCATCTTCCATAATAAAAGCAACTTCATTTGGAACGGTATTGACTTCTAAATCTACTTGATTAGATACTTCACTAGTACAACCATCTTGGGTTAAAATCGCATATAGAACACCACTATTCGTGGCTTTTAAATCTGCTTGGATAAAATTGGGTGCTGTCGTTGTTCCTAAACTAACATCTGAATCAATCGTAAACCATTCATAGCTCACGGTCGTTTCTTCGGGAAAAACAGTTGGTCTTGTCACCGTTAGCTGAACCGCTTCGCCTTCACATTTCTGAGCATCCTCAATGATTAAATTCGGTGTTTCTGGCTTCGGATTTACTTGCAAAGCAAGCTCGTTGGTTAAGATAGGACAAGCCCCTGATTGAATAACCGCATAATAATTTCCTGCATCTGCTGCGGTAATGGCTGGAATACTAGGGTTAGGCGCATCGGATGTAAAACCATTCGGGCCAAACCATTCATAAGTTGCTCCAATCATAAACGGTACATTTAAAGATACCGTTTCTCCTGCACAAATAGGTCCATCAATCCCCGCAGAAGCAGTAGCAATGAGGTCAACAACAGGCGTTTGGACTATTACACTGCTGACGTTAGATGGCGGTGTACTACAACCATCTACTGTTAGCACAACATAATAAGTACCATTGGTCGCCTCTGATAAGTTGGTAAGGGTGTAAATAGGATGAGTGCTCGTCCCGACCTGTTCATTTGTCTGGACATAATACCAACTGTATAACGCCTCACTACTACTGGGAATCTCCTGTGGATTATTAATCTTTAAAGTTGCATCACCACCAAAACATGGGGTGTCTTCTACAATTGATATTTCGGGTATATTAGGCACCTTCGTCACTTGAATAGTGATCGGTTCACTGGTATTAGAACAGCCTGCTTTTTCTCTGACAATATAATAAGCACCACTTGCTTCCGCAGGTGCATTTTCTATGGTTAAATTATTCGTGGTGTTATCAAGTATACCATTTGGACCAAACCATTGGTAAGTTACATCTGATTCAAAAGGCACCCCCAAATTAATTTGCGAACCTGCACAAACAGGATTCACCCCTGCTTCTGCATTACTTGAAATCGTCACTTCTGTCAAGCCTGGTTGCGTAGTAATAGTTTGAATATTAGAGTTTTCAGAAGCACATCCATCAATACTCAATACACTATAATAGTCGCCTTCATCAATATTTGCTAGATTTTCAATTTGCCAAATTAATCCTTCCGTCGTCGTGACAATTTCATTCGTATTGGAATTATACCAATCCACTTGAATAGCGCTATTTTCATTAATACTATTGGCATTTGTAATACTCAAACTGATATTTTCTCCCGTACAAGGTGTTGCATTATCTAAGGCAATAATAGGATTAACTGGTCTTGGATTTACTTTAACTTGAATTGCTTCACTAGTAGAAGGACAGCCATCAATCATTACAATCACGTTATAATCCCCATTAATAAAAGGCGTTACACTTCTAAGTTCCGCAATAGGTTCATTGGAAATCAGTCCTCTTGGACCATACCATTCATAAGTTGCATTCGTAAATAAAGGACTATTTAAAGTGACTGTCTCTCCCGTACAAGCTGGCTCATTGGCGGTTGCAGAGGTTGTAATATCTACTTGTACTTTAGGCTGTATCTCTATGGCTTGCGCATTAGACGGTTCAGAAGTACAACCGACAAAACTTACTTCTACATAATAATCTCCATTATTTTCAGCTTGTAAATTGATTAAATCTAAAGCAGGGGAAAGCGTCGTACTAATCGGTGTATTTCGACCAATTGTATACCAATTAAAGCGCAAAGATTCATTATCGGGATAATTAACAGGTTCTATAATTTTTAAAGTAGCAGCCTCTCCTTCACATTGTTTTTCTGTTTCCATTTTTAGAACAGGAGTCGTCGGCTTAGTATTCACAGTTACCGCAACTGCGTTCGTTGGAATCGAACAACCACCAAAAGTAACAATCGCACTATAATTTCCATTATCAACAAAAGTCGCATTTACAATAGCAGGGTTTGCTCGATCAGCCCTAAAATTATTAGGGCCTGTCCATTCATAAGTTGCTCCTTCTTGAAAAGGTACAGATAATTGAACCGTTTCACCTTCACAAGCAGGATTTAAAATAGTAGCAGAAGAAGTAGCAATTGGACTTTCAATAGGCGTTTTCACTTGTACAATTTCAGCATTAGAAATACTAGAGGTACAACCATCAACATTTACTAGCACGGTATAAATTCCCGCATCTACATCTCTTGTATTTTCTACTAATAAGGCTGCGATATTCGTCGTATCTATGGCAATTGAATTCCCGTCAGTTTCTTTATACCAAACATAAGAAACAGCTTCACCAGAATAGGTATTAACTGCTAATTCTAAGGCTTCCCCCGCACATAATCTATCTTTGGTAACACTCAAAGCGGGTGCCAATGGTTTTGCCATTAAATCAACCGCTACTTTTAAAGGTTCAGATTGGCAACCTCTTGTTGTTTGTAAAGTCAATTCATAAGTACCACTTGCTTCCTTTCTTGTATCTGCTAAGTCGATAGGAAAAATAGTATTGGCATTCGCCTCCGCCGAAAATTCAAAATCATTTGGGCCTGTCCATTGAAAAACAACCATTTCAGAAAAGGTACTATCTCCACTAGCACTTAATTGCACAGGCGTCCCTTCACAAAATTGGCCGCCGCCGATTGGTAAAATAGGCATGGGCGTATTTTTAGGATTACAAGTATATTCCAAAAAATTGTCTAGGCTATTGGTGTTGGTATCAGGGCAAGGTGCGCCACCAGGACATTCTTCTTTATCCAATAATAAATCATCATCTGAATCCAAATCATCCACATCAGGCAAAGCATCGCCATCTGTATTGATACAAGGCCAACCACCTGGGCATTCATAATTATCTAAAATACCGTCTCCATCTCTATCTACATCTTGAAAATCAGGTTTTAAATCCCTGTCCGTATCTTCTGGATTAGAAATAACTTGAATCGGCGTGCCTTCACTGTCCTCAGTAGCTTGTCCATGGTCATTTACTACGGGCATCCCAGTTCCTACCTTTCCATCACCATCTAAATCAGGCTGATCCGCTTCGTTTACATCATTAATCCCATCATTATCTGCGTCTAGGTCTCTAAAATCTGCTTCATCTGTTTCGTCCGTATTGGTCGGAGTAGAAGTAGGTTGCAATGGGTTATTGGCTGCATCCATAATCGCTTGCCCATTGGCATCTACAATTGGCGTTCCCGTTCCTATAATGCCATTATTATCTGCATCTGCCTTCACACTTTCCACGACATCATTGATGCCATCATTATCCGAATCTAAATCATGCCAATCTGGTACGCCATCCCTATCTGTATCTGGAGGAAGTGGAATCACAACGCCCGTTATCAATGGGTCTATCACTGGCGTTAAACCATCAAAAGAAACAACTGGTGGATTACCATTTCCGTCATCAATTCGACCATCATTATTACTATCTGCAAAACCAAAATTAGCTTCTGCGACATCATTAATGCCATCATTATCTGAATCCAAGTCATCATGATCAGGCACACCATCCTTGTCTAAGTCAAAACGAGTATAATTCTCAAAAGCAGTAAAAGCATCGGGGTCAGAAGCAATGACATTAAAAAGTCCATTTTTACCAAAAAAAGAAGGATCTCCGTCGATTACGCCATTTCCATCTGTATCTTTTTGCAAATGACCTGCTTCTACTAAATCTGTAATGCCATCATTATCTGAATCTAAATCCAAATGGTCAGGTACTCCGTCACCATCCGTATCATAAATCGCATTGACTAAATCACAATAACCATCTTCATTAGCATCGACACAGTCATTATCAACAGCAGGGTCAGAACTATCTATATAATTGGGGATATTATCATTATCGGCATCCGCACTAGGATCTAGTCCGCCAGGCAAACAAACAAAATCGCCCTCTGGGTTACAATATTCCGAAAAATCTGCCACGCCATCATTATCATCATCTAAATCAATAAAGTCGGGAATTAAATCTCGGTCAAAATCAAGGATAGGTAGGCTACAATCTGTAATAATATCTATCGAAAAACCACCGTTATCAGAAGAACTATATTCAATATAAGACCAATAATCTAATAAACGGTTATTACCAAATTTATCCGTATAGATATAAGGTTCAACAGTTGCCCTAGCATTCCCATTTTCACCTTCCCCGCTAACACCGCCACCAATTGCCGAATGGTCATAAAAATATTCTTTAGAAGGACTTTCTAGTCCATTCAAACGAGTAAAAGAAACACCGCCTGGATTATTTTCCACATCCAACATCATAATGTGAATTTCTCCACCTCTCATTTCCAATTTGTAATTAATTCGCAAATTGGCCGTTGCTGCGACCACATTTCCTTCCCCATCTTTTCCATCCCAAACAAATTCATTTATTCCTGCCTCTACACGTCTAAAATACACTCTATCTACGGGGTCATCAAAGACACCGTTTTCATTAAAGTCTAATGCAATTTTTGCAGTTCCACTCGTACTTACTTCAAAATTAATAACGCCACCTTTTCCTTCTTCTGTTACATTATCTAAAGTACAAATACTGTTACTTTGTTGAACACCTTTGAAAGCAACATTTTCAAATTTGGGGTCTACTTCTATTAATTCTCGGTACAACCAAGTCGTATGTGTATTATAGGTTTGGATATCCGTCACCATCGCTTCCGAAGGCATATTGGGGTCTGGCGGATTAAAAAATATTTTATTATTAATCAAATTCCCTTCATCTTGTGATTGAGGTTCATATAGATACTTATTGCCAACAGCCCAAGTTTCAGTCAAACCAGAGCGATTATAATCCGATTGTTCCGCAGATAGATAACTAGGAGAACCATCAGGCTGTACTAAACCTACAGAATTAGAAAAAATAGGAAAACCCCAAGGATCTGTATCTTTAAAATCAATTCGATATTGAAACCCATCTTTTGTTAAAATATAAAAAGAAGGAGAAGTCATAATATCATTTCCATTTTGAATGGAAATATATTCATTAGAATAGACTCTGCCTTCCAACATAGTGCCTCCCATATTAGCAGCGCCTCCTTGAGACATTGTAATGTCCCAAGCTAGTATGACTCGCTGGTCAACAGGCTGGTCAACACGACTCCAAGGGGCATTATTCATTAAATTTTCAAACGCATTTCGGCTATAAGTTGGATATTCAAATTTTATAGTCCAAACACCACTTTCTCCTGCCGCTACATCTACTGTAGCTGGTATATACCCAGTTCCATTTGTTGTTCCCCCACCTGTTGGTCCAGCTAATTCTTCTACATCATTATTAATAAACCCTATTTCATCTGAGCCATTGAATACATAAAACAAGGTTCCGTCTGGTCGATAAACAGAAATAAATCCGCCAGAAATACCAATGTGGCTAGTGCCTATATTAATCGTTTCGCCTTCCGCTGCGTATACCTTTAGTTGCTGACTTTGCTCCGCATTAAAAAACAAGCGATAACCAGAGTAATCTCTAAAATCTTTAGAACCTTCTGCTTGTACTTTGCTTAAACTACCAATTAGCAAAGCAACAAGTAAACTCCATTTAACCCAGTTGAATAGTGAAAATTGTCTCTTCATAGTTAATATTATGATTAGTCATTAATTATCGATTCGTAGACAGTATTCGTCTAAGTCCTATTAATGACACCGTCTTAGTTTTGGAAAAATTGTTTTGGTAAGATGTAAGAATTATAAAGTAGTATTGACCATTAAAAAGGCGGTACACCTAGGTCATTTATTTTTTATCAAGAGAAAGGTTAAAAGAAATAAAAAGCAATCTTAAAGTTGAGTAATATTTTGAGTTATTAGCGTCAAATCACTCGATACATATTCACAATAAACAAATATGATACCAATTAGGATTTTTCCTAATTCAAGTGGCTAGTGTAGGCATAAAAAAAGGGAACAAACCGAAGTTCATCCCCTAATGTCTTTTATCTACCCCCCGATGATAAAAGACACTTGCAAGATACATCCATTAACGCTTATTTTATTGCCTATAATAAAAATTAATGTGACACCCCCTATTTTTCTTTATATGTCATCATTCTTTTATATACTTATCTTAATAGTTAAGAATCTATACAAAAGGTATATTTTTTTTATTAAATCTTAAATTAGTATTCCAATTACCTTTGAATTTGTGACAAAAAACGGGAGAAGAATATTGCCTTGTTCTGACTGTATTCTGTATTTTCTATAAAGAAATTAATTCCTATTTTTAAAGCAGAACAAATCCATAATTTCCTACTAATAAGTCGTTTCTTACTCTAAAACATTCTATTCCTCTCTTTATTTTCTAATCAAAATAGCTATTTATAATTCATTCAAAAAATGTGACAGGCATAATGGGTTGATATATTCTGTTAACTTATAAAAGTTTGGAAACCCAATGTTTACTTAATCCGTTATTAAAAAACACTTTATAGCAATCGATTAAATAAACACCGCCTACCTGCCAGCATAGGCAAGGATTTATGTCTTGAACCACTAGAATAACCTAGATATCTATACATTTTAGAAGACAAGAAATGATCCAGCAATAAAAAAGCCCTGATATAAAGAACATCAGGGCTTTTTAAAAAATTAATTTTATCGAAATTAAGCTTCAGCTTCAGAAGGTGGAGCTACTACTTTTACTTTTTTACCTACAGATAAAATATCGTCATCTACTAATACTCTACCACAGTGCTCACAAGCGATAATTTTCTTACGATTCCCAATTTCCATTTGTAACTGAGGCGGAATCTTATTGAAGCAACCGCCACAAGAATCTCTGGATACCGTTACTACACCCAATCTATTTCTATAGGTAGCACGTACTCTATCGTAAGCCTTTAATAAACGGTCTTCAATTTTTTTACGGATTCTTTCTGATTTTCGTATTAATTTTTCTTCTGTTAGAATTGTCTTTTCTTGAATCTTCTCTAATTCTACTTTCTTAATCTCTAAATCCTTTTCTTTACCCTCATATCTTGCCTGTGCTGCTTTTAACGTTTCTTCCTTCGCTTCTAAAACTTTCTTCGTTTCTCTAATTTTCTTTTCAGATAATTGAATTTCCAATTTTTGAAGTTCTAATTCCTTAGATAAGGCATCAAATTCTCGATTGTTCTTCACATTATCCATTTGTCGATTGTATTTCTCAATCAGAGCATTGGATTCATTGATATTCGTTTCATGCTTACCGATATCAAAATTTACACCATCAATATCCTTCATCAAACGATTCACTCTAGTACCTAAACCAGCGATTTCGTCTTCCAAATCTTTAACTTCCATAGGCAATTCTCCTTTTAGGATTTCAATGCCGCCAATGTCTGAGTCCACCAATTGCAATTCGTATAATTGCTTTAATTTTTCAGGTACCGTTAATTCTTTTGCCATAATTATATATGAATTTGTGGGAATTAAGTATAAAGTTATTGGAAGTAACTAGGTATTTTATTTGCAATATTTTGCCAGATCAAAGACCTAATTTTCTATCAATCAACAATTTATATATAAATTTAAAAATAATAACTAACAGGGTTAGTATTTATTGCTGTGCAATAAGCCGCAAAATTACTAAATTTTTGCGTTAAAACCTCATGTAAAAGGTTAATAGTGAATTGTTCGCTTTCATAATGTCCTATATCAGCGATAATAACTTTACTATCTGCATCAAAAAATTCGTGATATTTATAATCTGCCGTAATAAAAATATCCGCTTGTTGTCGAATAGCTTGCTTTAATAGGAATCCGCCTGCGCCACCACAAAAGGCTACTTTTTTAATATTTTTACCACTAAGGGCCGTATGTTTAATGCAAGTAACTTGCATTTTCTCCTTCAAGTATTTTAAAAAGGACTTTTCTTTCATGGATTTGGGCAATTCTCCAATCATTCCTGAACCAATTTGGGTGTTTGTATTTTCTATTGCAATAATATCATAATTCACCCCATGATTTACTTGATAATTAGTTAAAACAGTTTGTATCTTGCCTTGTATAGCCATAGGGAAGGCTAATTCTAGCTTTAGCGTCGCCTTACCTTGTCCCTCTATTGTTCCTACCCCTAAAGTTGCATAACTTAATTGTGCTTGTTCATTAAGAGTCCCTCCACCAACTTCAAATAAGTCATTTCGCAAATCATGAAGGATTGCTTCTTCCGAAAAAGCATACAATTTTTTCAAGTTTTTCTTTGGGGCTAAAATTCGAGTATTTACTAAACCCAACTGTGCCGCAATTCGAGTATTCACTCCCAGATACAACATATTATCAAGGTTGGTATGAATGGCATATATAGCAATATCATGTTTAATCGCTTTAATAACGACTCGTTCCACATAATTTTTACCATTAAATCGCTTTAAACCTTTAAATACAATCGGATGATGCGCTATAATAAGGTTACAATTTTTAGCAATAGCTTCCTCGACTATTTCTTCTGTAGAATCTAAACAACATAATACATTGGTCACTTCTGTGGAAGGATTACCAACAATTAATCCTGCGTTATCATAAGATTCTTGATAAACGGGCGGTGCAATACTTTCTAAAAACTGTAAAACGGTTTTAATCTTCATTTTTTAATTAGACTGGGGGTTGTTGGTTATCAGTTGTCGGTTTGTCCATTATCCATTGAAACTGATAATCAAATATTAATTCACTTCAAATAATCTAGCCAAATCACTCTTTCTAAAAGCCACTAAAATCCAAGTTAACAAAACCACTGTAACTATCGTAACCGAGCTAAAAAAGAAATGCAATAATTGGAAAAAATCGAGACTATTTGAATCATAAATCATCTCTCTCACGCCAGATTTACTGACCATGTATAAACCTTTAAAATAAACAATTAAATAGGCAAAGCCCATAATCAGGAATACACCAAAAATATACGCTATCCCTTTATTTTGCCAGGATCCTGGTGTAAAAATCAATAAGCAAGTAAAAAATAATAAAGGGGCAATAAACGTCTCATCTATCGTAATATTAAATCCTTTATAATCATATTGTGCCTGTAAATTTCGACGTTTAGCCTCTTGTGTAATGGCTGTTAACACTCTTTTTGATTGAAAAAGTATGCCAATGGTATTATAATCAAAGTCCGTAGCGGCCTCTTTAGGTTTCCCTTTAAAATAAGTATCTGCTAATCTTCCATTTAAAACCGATATAGTGAAGGTTTCAAATACAGCATAATAACTCTTTTGGATGGTCGAATTGAGCGACAAAACTGAAAGTGTCATAAAAAGTACAACCAGCGGCAAAAATTTCTTTAAAATTAAATGTCTTAAATTCATTAGTGTACTAAATTGGGGTTAGAGATTATTATGCAGCAAGCCTTTCTTTCTTATAATTTTTTAAAGCCCAGTCCGCCCAAATTAACATTAATAAAATAGTAATAATAGAATATAAATATAAGCCGCCTTGGATATGCATAAAATCAAAAGCTTCTGGATAATATTTCTGCGTTAAATATAAGCCTGCAATCCTAAACACATTTAGTAAAGACAAAACAATAAACCCAGCCAATAAACCTGGCCACTTAAATTTAAAAGGCAACGGAAAAACCAAGATAGCAGCTAGAAATAAAGCAGTCGCTTCTAAGCCATCACATCCGCCTGCTATTTTCACTGTCGCTCCAGCCCCTGAAATCACTTCATTAGCAACACTCACAGAATAGCCAAATAAATTTAATAAAGCACCACCTGCCATCGCTTGTATTGCCAGAATCGGTACTTTAAAATTCACCTCAAACCAAGTAGAATAATAAAGCGCATAAAATGCTAAAATACAACCAAAGAAACCTGCAATAAATTTAAAAACAGGGGATTTCTCTTGCCAATATTTTGTAAAAAGAGTCGAAGTATTTGACGTTTTTTGCTGTTTATGCTTCCCTTTAATTATCTTTTTCTTCGGTCCTTTCTTTGCCATTTCACGAATTATTAATTTATTTAATCTGAAAGAAAATATTTACGTAAAATATGGCTAAAAGTTAAGGCTTGGGAAAGAATTTCTTGCGGTAACATTAGAATTTAATCAATTGATAACCTTCGCTTTGAAAAGATAGAATAACCGTCATGGCAGATAAAGCTACGCCTACTTTATTATGAATTTGCGTTCTATCCACGCCTCTAGCACCAATAGATTGTCCACATATATACAATTCTGCACCTACTTCATTCAAAGCAGTTAATAAAGAAAGATTCGGGTTTTTTACGCCATATTTTGCTTGATACCCTGCATTTTCCAAAACGTCATGTGTCGCTTTATTATGAAAAACACCTACTACTTTCAAATTCTTGAGTGGTACTCCCGCACCTGCATGCATGTTAAGAAACCTTGCTAAAGTATTAAGCATAGGGTTCACTTTTGTAGGATCATCAGGCGTATTGTGAAGATCAAAGACCACTTTGTAGACTTTAGTGGTATCTGTAATAAAGTCTGGGTTTTTCACAGAAAATACGGGCCCATAATCTTGAATAATTGGACCTGTTTGACGAGTATTATCTTGGGCTTTGGAGGTTACCACAAAACTAAGGAATAGCACTACGAAAGGTATAAAACGCATAAAATATAGGAAGTTAAGTTAGAAATATTATAAAGAAATCATTCGCCTGCTTGACCAAGGACGACGTATTGAGATGTTCTAATAATCGCTTTATAATTTATTTACCTAATGGTTTAGAGCTTGTTGGGAATTTATCCTTAATCAAATTTAAGTCTTTTTATTCATTTTTTTAAATTAGGGTCTTTTATCTCGACTAATCATTTCACAAAATTCATTCACTAATAACAAGGAAAAATCTTGATAGTGCTTTTTAGGATGCAACCGACGCTGGTGCAAACGCCATATTTCAGGGTCTTTAGCTAAAAATTTAGCCAAGGTTCTACTAATTTTAAAAAATCGTTCTATATCATTTAGTTCTGGAATATTGCGGCTACCCAAATTTATTAAGGTGTGTCTAAATACTTCAAAATCATATAAAGCATATTGTTCTGGATAGCGAAAAGAAAGATAAAGGGAGATGATTTTATAATGATGATAATGATTATTTTCAATCTTTAGTGGATACTTCTCTTTATAGGCTTTCATCAATTCATCACAATAAAAAATGAAACGGTCCATTCTGCCAGTTATCTCTTTCTCTTCATTGAATAAATCTGTAAAAGCAAATTTTACATAATCAGGTTGCAATTCACAAAATAAAAGCATGATTTGCTTTGGAAAATATTGGTTGGCCTTCCAAAGTCGAACCGTTTGGGTATTTTGAAGACTTTGGTCATACATTTGCGTAATGTTCTCCACCTCCATATCCCAATTTTGTTGAAAATATTGCAAGCTTTCCCATTTATATAAAAAATTCGCTCGTTGCTGACTTTTTAAATGTCGCTTAAACTGAATAAGGTATTTTTCTATTTTCTGTAAATTCATATTATGAATAGTTAACTTTGAGCGCAAAAGTAAGGAAAATAGGTATCGGGTGTCAGATTAGGCATGTAAAGTCGATAAATTTGGTTTCAAATCTGTTCCATCTGATACTCGACACTTAGTACCCGATACAAATAAACAATCCATTTCAAAATCAAAATCACCATTTCTACTATGCAAGCATTTGATTTACAAGTTAATAGAAAAAAATTCCACGATTATAAAGTAGTTACCAAAGAAACACCAACCGCAGCCGATTTAGCAGATGGTCAAATATTAGTAAAAGTAGACCAATTTGCTTTTACTGCTAATAATATTACTTATGCCGCAGTTGGCGAAGTCGTTGGTTATTGGAAATTTTTCCCAGTTTCTGCTGATTGGGGAATTATTCCTGTTTGGGGTTTTGCAGATGTGATTGCTTCTAAAAATGAAGGTATTACAGTAGGCGAACGTTTTTATGGTTACTACCCAATGGGTTCTCATTTAATTATGTCGCCAGCAAAAGTAAAATCAACCAATTTTATGGATGGTATCGAACATCGACAGGCTTTACCGCTCATTTATAATAATTACATTAATACCAAAACAGACCCAGGTTATTCAAAAGATGGAGAAGCCATTCAGAGTCTATTTCGGCCACTATTCACCACTTCTTTTTTGATTGATGACTTTATGGCTGATAATGATTTTTTTGGTGGTCAAAATATTATTCTAACCAGTGCTTCTAGTAAAACAGCGATTGGTTTAGCCGCTTTATTGGCACAAAGAAAAAGAGAATCCAAGCTAAATATTATTGGTTTGACTTCAACGGGAAATATGAATTTCGTCAGAGGTTTAGGTTATTATGACAGCGTGCTTTCTTATGACCAAGTCCATCAATTAGCCAATGATAAAGCAAGTGTAATCGTCGATTTTTCTGGCAATGCCCAACTACAAGAAAATTTACAAAGTCATTTAGGCAGTCAATTAGTTTATAATTGTTTGGTCGGTATGGTCGATTGGACACAGCGAGGTGGTGCCAAAAGTGCGGCGACAAATGGGAAGTTTTTCTTTGCGCCTTCTCAAGCAGTAAAACGGAATAAAGAATGGGGCGTAGCTGGTTTTCAACAACGCATTGGTATGGCTTGGATAAAGTTTACAAGTCAAATCGGCAATTGGATGACGGTTAAAGAAGCGGACGGGGTGGATGAATTGGCGCAGTTATATTTGCCTATGTTAGAGGGAAAGATGGATCCTAAAGTGGGGCATATTGTGCAATTGTAAAATTCAACCTCAACTTCAATTTCAACTTCAATCTCAAAATTGGCAAATTTCCTAATTTCAAGATTGAAGTTGAGGTTGAAGTCATAATTTTCTCGTAAGAATTAACCTCTTAAAAACCAGAAAAAATGAATTGGAAAAAAAGCTTGAAAGAGATTATTATTATCTTCTTAATTCTACTATTGATAATCATTTTAATTGTACTGTATTTAATATTTAGAGGAGGTCTATTAACAACAATTGTCGGAAACGTGCATTATTTCATATTTTCCTTATTTGTTTTAGCAATTATGATTTGGGGCTTTTTAAAACTTATTCAATATCTGCGTCATTTAAAATAAGGGAGAAGGTATTTTAACAAATAATCCATTAAAATCTTTTCCATGCAATTTGAAGCATTAACCTTATTAACATCAAATTTAGCTGGTCAACGCTATTTTTACAACCAATTACTAGGCTGCCTTTTAGTTGCAGAAACAGCCAATTCCATTTCTTTCCAAATTGGTCAAACATTACTACATTTCAAAACAGCACCTACTGCCAAACCTTATCATTTTGCCATTAATATTCCAGCCTATCAAGCAGCTGAAGCTTTTCAATGGCTAAATGACCGAGTCTCTATTCTACCTTATCAGGGTCAAGAAATTGTTGATTTTTCCAATTGGAATGCCAAAGCCATTTATTTTTATGATGCCGATTATAATATAGTAGAATTCATCGCTCGCAGAAATCTAAAAGATGCCCGTATCACTCCTTTTTCAGTCAGTAGCTTCTTAGAAATAAGTGAAATTGGGTTACCAGTTTCAGCTATTGAAACCACTTTTAACGACTTGCATACTCATTTAGGGTTATCCATTTTTGATGGCAGTTTTGATAAATTTTGTGCAGTCGGGGAAGAACGAGGCTTATTTATTATT
>JAFMDF010000362.1 GCA_017857395.1 Bacteroidota bacterium
AACACACCAGTTTTTGGTTCTGGCATTCCAGGTTCGAGTCCTGGTAGGTCAACAGAAAAAATGAAACTTTTGTATCAAAATGTTTCAAATTAGTTCTTTAAATATCTGGTTTACAGCATGAAACAAATTATTGAAAAATATTAATTGTTTCATTTAGTATCTTTTCGTATCAATACGTTTCATGCTGTAAAAATTGTCTTTTTGTACCCGTTTTTGTACTACTAATATCTTTTTGTCTCTTATCTTTATTAGTTAATCAAAATACGATACGATGCTTATTCAGCAAAAGAGACAGAAAATCAGTTATACTTTGGTTTACAACCGCAAAAATAAACTGAATAGACAAGGCGAGTCACTTGTTCAAGTTAAAACTTACCAAAATCCTAAATGTAGATTCTTCACTACGGGCATTTATATAACGCCTAGATATTGGGATAATAAAAATAATCAAATCAAGTCTGGTCATCCTAATGAATTTGTTTACACCGAACAAATAAACAATATTATTAGGGAAATGAAATCCTACGAAAATAGGATGATTAACCGCTATGGCGTTTTTTCTTTGGATAGACTCCATGAGTATCAAAGTCCAGAAAAAGAGTTTAATAATTTCACGGAATTTTATCTATTTGAATTAGATAGACCCAATATTACCCACTCAACTAAAAAAAGCCAAAAAGCTAGGTTAGGGAATTTAGAGGAATTTAGGAAAGGAAAGATATATTTTGAAGACCTTACCTATTCTTTTCTTATTCGTTTTGATAGATTTTTAAGGAATAAGTACGACCAAGAAAAATCTACCATTCCCAATATCCATAAAACGGTAAAAGCTTACATAAACAAGGCTATTAAGCAGGATTTATTAAAGCCTGATAAGACTCCATATAAAAAATTTGATATAAAGAGTAATGATCCAGATAAGGTGTTTCTAACAGTCGATGAATTAAACAGGATCGAGGAATTGGAGTTTACTAATGATTCCCTACATTTGGAGCAAATAAAGGACTTTTTCTTATTATGTTGTTATACAGGGCTTAGGTATAGTGATGTCAATAAATTAGCCCCTATTCATTTAGTTGATACTAAAGAAGGTATCGACATTAGGATAACCACTAAGAAAAATAAAAAAGCTGCTTTTATTCCTATATCTAATTTGTTTTTAGATGCTGATGGAAATAGTAAGATAGTTGATTTAATTAAAAAGCTACAAGCAAAAAGGGGAGGACAAAATGATAATTTTGATACCATTCCTTTTATTAAATTAGCAAATCAGTATGTTAACCGGGAATTAAAGGAAATAGCCAAGCAAGCTAAAATATTAAAGAATCTAACTACTCATGTAGGGCGACATACTAACGCCACTATACTTTGTACTAAAGTGCCGATTCCAGTTCTACAAAAGATGTTAACTCACTCTAATATTGATACAACCATGCAATATATACATATGAATGGCGAATTGATACGGAGTGAAATAAAGAAAGTTAAATGGTAATGAAAAAGGAAAAAACTATCACTATTAAGCATTTTGTAAATTTTGATGTCAAACCTAAAATGGTTGATGGGGATGAGTTCTATCCTGTTTACACTCAAATTGTATATAATAGGAAAAATACAAAGTTCAAAACGAAAATATCTGGAGAACCAATTTTAGTAAAAAAAGAATTGGAGTTAAAGGATTCAAACTATTTAAATAAATCTAATGATATTTTAAACCAAAACGATAAAATTGAAACAATAATAAGGTATGAAGAGTCCATTTTAAATGATTCTTTTAGCTTAAAAGGAATTGGTAATCGACTCGTAACTTACAATTCACCAATTATTAATATTTATAAAGAATTATATAAAAACTCTAGTCTAGAAAAATATTTAAAATCTGTACTTACTTATGATGATTATACTTATTGGGATAACCTTGAAGATATTAATTCTCAAATAGAACAAATTTATTATTACGATTTTACAAAAGGGGGGAAATATAATGGGCTTATTTTGTCAGGAATGCCTAAAAAGATAAAAGAACAACTTGAATTATACGAACAGATGAAGCTTTTTTTTGAGGTTGCATTTACTAAAAGTGATATAACTATATATGAGTGGTTTTTTAAAAAAGGAAGGTCTAAAACTCTAGTTTATCTAAAGGAGAAAAACAACGAAATTAATCCATCGGAAAGCGTAAAGGCTTTTGATAAACTACTTAAAGTAGTGATTGGTATATGGAATGAAGATTAATTTTTTTGTTAAAAATGTTAGCATTATTTTTTTTTCAGCAAAAAATAATTTAATTTGCGACCATAAGGGACAAAAAGTTATTTTTTTACTAAAAATGTTAGCATTAAAAAATTGCTAACTAATCGAGTGCAATATTTATCAATTCTTTAAACTATTATTTATGAAAGAAAGTACAGCCATTCAACCAAATCCATTTTTAGACTCTGCTCAGGTTATGAAATTTCTACGAATAAGCAGGATGACACTCAATAGATTAAAAGGAAAAGGAGAACTCCAAGCTTATAAATTAGGCGGTAAATTATTCTTTAAAAGGGATGAAATATTGGCTAGAATAGAAGCAGGAAAGGAAGAGACACCAGAAACCAAAACTATATCCTTGAATGCACAAACTAATAAACCAGTTAGGGCATAAAAAAGTGCTGTATTGTAGTACAGCACTTTTTGAAAATCAAAGATATATAACAAATACCTAGCTACTAACTAGGTGATTTTTTAATAAAAAAAACCATTATTCGTTATGACAAAGATAGAAAATATTAAGCAGGGAAGCAACTATCCTACCCTTTCAAATTTTATAAGACTTAGCAGTAATAAAGTTAAAGCCTTCATTCCATTCACAAATAAATTTACCTTCCTACAGGCAAAAGAAGCCATTAGAGATTTATTAATCAGGTACATAGAAACAAAAGGATATATAAAACCTAATGGATTATTCATAGATATGACGCTAATTAGTGAAGCTGCTTTTAGCATACACGCACTAGTTGAAGGATGGGATATAAAAGACAAGCAAACAATAAAAGAGCATTTTGATAATTTGTATCAAGAAAACCCCTTAATAATTTGCCGCCATCTTGATGAATTGACTAGTCAATTTGTTGTCGATGAACATGGTATAATTGCAGAAGTAATTGCAGTAACCGTAGAACTTAGACGTGCTTACATGAGATATTTTAGTCTTGAACAAAATATTGATTTAGGTTCATACTTGGACAATGAAATATAAAAACAAGGGCTATCCATATTTGATATGGGTAGTCCTTTTTTTTAGCAGTAAAAAATAAAATTTACGAATATGAAAAAATCATCTATAAATAAAATACAACGTGCTAGTTACTTCTATAAGAGATTAGATGCACAAGACAAAAAATTAGAAGCATTAGAAAAGAAGCTACTTCTCTTAGAAGAATTAATAAATAAGACTAAATCATTAAATTTCACAAAAAAAGCTCAACACCTAATATAAAAATGAACGAAACCGAACTTTTAATACCTCCAAATATTCATAAAAAAAAGGAATCCATTAAGACCCTATTCTTTTATGAAAGTACTAAAACTGTTAATCCTAATATTGATTGTTGCCCCTTCATTGGTTTTAAATCTCTTAATATTTCTGATTCAGAAAAGACGGCTTTAATTAAAATAATAAATGAGTGTGAAGTAAAAAATATAGTCTTGTTACACAATAGTAATTGTAGGGATATTGACGAAACGATATTTTCAAAAGGTGGCGATATATCTAAACCTCTTTTTGATAGGTATGAGGGAATATCTGGTTTTGTAGATTCTCTAAAGTCAAGTCAAGATGTTGAAAAAAAGCTATCCTTTTACTTTTATGCTATTAAAAAAAATGCGCTCGATTCCAAGCCTACTTCATTAGATGAATTAATAGTAGAAGCTGAAAAAACTGATAGCTATAAATCAGTTTTAAAGGAACTTAACGAGGTTAGTCAGAGAAAGCCCCAATACTTTATCAAGTATAATATCACATCTTCATTTGATAGCCTAAAAGGTTTCTTTGGGTTAAAGAGTCCACATTTTTTTTATACAGTAAATGGAGGCTTAATTAAAGACAAAGATTTCATGTTCCAAGATGAAATTTATGCTTGGGATAGAGAGGGAAAAGTATTAAAAATAAAACAACCTGCTTGGGCTAGATATATTAGATTTATAGCTGATGGGTTTTACAAACTTGTAGAAAGTATAGATGCTAAAGGTAAAGTGAATGGTATCAAGCTAGTTCCAAGAAAGAAAGACACATTAAAAATTTTACATGGTGGTGGTTTCTATAAGTACTTCAAACACTACCATTACATAGGGTTTGGAAATGTGCCTGACAATTACAATTACAAAGAATCTCATAGAGGTTACTACAATAGGTATTCTCAAATAGCTTACCAACCAAAAGAAGGGAAGATTGATAATGTATTATCAATGATAAAGCACGTTTTTGAAGAGGATAAAATAACGCATAAGGGGCTGACTTTAAAACGGTATGAAATAGCTTTAGACTACATACAAATACTAATCACCGAGCCTACCCATCCTTTACCTATTCTTATACTATTCTCCGTTGAAAGAGAAACGGGTAAATCCACTTTCCCCGAATTTCTAAAAATGATACTTGGAACGAATGCGGTCAAAGTTGGAAATAAAGCATTTGATAGTGAATTTAACGAAATATTTGCCGACAAATTATTGATTTGGTGTGATGAAACTTTACTAGAGCGAAAGCAGCAAGCGGAAAAAATAAAAGATTTATCTACGAGTAAACAAATACTGGTAAATCCTAAAGGAACTAACCAATATGAAATTCCTTTTTTTGGCAAATTTATATTTACATCTAACAATAAAAGAATGGTCTATGTAGATAAAAATTCTGTAAGATTTTGGATAAATGAAGTACCACCGCTAAAAAAAGACGATCCTCTTTTTATCGAAAAATTAGAATCAGAAATACCTGCCTTTCTAGGTTTCCTTAAGCAACGAAAATTACAAACAGAGAGGGAGACAAGAATGCACTTCAATGTCAATTGGATTAGAACGGATGCTTTGGAAGAAACTGTAAAAATTAATGAACCCAGAGACGTTGCAAATTTAAGGGAGTCCATCAAGGAAATGTTTCTTGATATTGAGGATAATGGGAATGAAATAAAGATGTCTCTTACTGATATTAATAATGAATTTTTTGGAGGTCGAAAAGATAAGCCTTGGATAAAAGAAATACTCTTAGACTTTTTTGATTTAGGTCCGGATAATAAAAGCCCAAAGCCAATAAAGTACAGTTATTGGAAGTATGCCAAACAAGAAAAGACAATTTTCAAGGATAAATTTGATGGAGATGGCAAAATTATAAGTACTGAAAATACAGGCTTATTGGAGTCTGACCAACAATTAATGAGAGTTAATAAAACTGGAAGGCCTTACATATTTAAGCGGTCACAGTTTTTGGATGATTAGAAGTAGTAATAAATGGAATTAGTTTTAAAAAGATGTTTTGATTTTACCTTTGTTACTTTTGTTACCTTTTAATAAAATAAATATAAGTAACTGATAAACAGTAAGTTAGGCGGTAACAAAGTTGGAAAATAATTGTTACTTTTTGTTACCATTGTTACCAAGGTAACAAAAAAGGTAACAAACTTTGTTACCAACAAAAAAGCTTATAAGTGTTTGATTATTAATATTTTAAATAGAAAAAAGTTGTAAAAAAAAAAGGTAACAAAGTTTTCTGACCCAGCAGATATAGCGTTTTAAAACTAAATCGAAAAAACTAGCTAAAACTAAATTTAAGGCAAGGAAAAGAAAAAAATGGGCTTAAAATCAGTCTTTTTCTTTTCCTTGAAAATACTTTAATAATGACAATAGATTTAGATAAAATAAAATCAATTCCAATAGAAAATTTCATGGTCAATCTTGGATATAGTATAAAGAGCATTACTACTTCCAATATATTTTTTGATTCTCCCTTAAGGAGCGAAAAGACTGCCAGTTTTTCAGTTTGGAAAAAGAATAACCTATGGAAAGATTTTGGGAGCGGTGAAGGTGGTGACATTATAGAGTTGGCTCAAAAGATTTGGAATATAACTTTTCAAGAAGCTATTGAACGACTTAATAAACAAAACTACTCCCCTATTCCATTAGCTCAAATTACAAAGCATAAAAAGAGCGAATTACAGCTAAAGAAATTAGTCGATACCGTCCAGAATAAAGCACTACTCCAATACATGAAAGAACGAAACCTACAGCCCAATAAAATAACTGGTTTGGTAGGTGAAATTTACTACTTGAATAATGAAAAAAATTACTTTGGACTAGCCTTTAAAAACGACTTAGGAGGTTATGAAATCCGCAATAAATATTTTAAAGGATGCTACGGTACAAAGCATTTTACCACCATCAAAAAAGGATTTGATTCTATTACCGTATTTGAAGGATTTATAGACCTCCTTAGTTTATTGAGTTGGGAAGATTTGAAAAGCGATATTCTAGTTTTAAATAGTTGCGCTATTGCTCCAAAATCAATTCCTATTATCAACCAATATCAAAAGGCTTACCTGATGCTAGATAATGATAAATCAGGGAATCATACAACTGATTTAATTATCAACCAGACTACAGCAAAGGCGATTGATTTACGATACTTGTATCAAGGATTTAAGGACATTAACGATTGGATTAAAACCAAATATCAAAATAATGGATAGCAAAAATTCAGAACCAAAACAACCTAAAAAGCCTACTGAAGAAAACAAGCAGTTTAAAGAAAAATTAGAAGAATTGAAAGGCGAAAAATTTGATAACCTACAAGACTTTATTATCAAATTAGATAAACTAGATTAATTCACTAACACTAAAATTTTTAAAATGAAATCCAACACAATATTCAGAAAGAAGAAAATCAAAAAAGAACTTACTACCCACGAACGATTATTGATAATTGGGGAATTACTGGGCAAAGTAGCAGCTATGTTAAATGAGGACTAAAAACAAAAATCCCCTACCCCAAGTTTGACGACACGGATAGAGGAAATTTCTAACAATTAAAAAATTGATAAAAAATGAATTACAAATTTATACAAAATAGATTCGACTTGAAAGAATTATTTACAAAAGCCACAGATAAGGAATTTCGCAATTTGTTTCAACCAGTTATTCCCAAAATAGATTTAACTGGTAAAATTGCCCAAGTAATTAGCGCAGTAACGGAAGCGGTAACTGTTTGGTTAATCTGCCAAAGTGAATTATCCAATATCAATAAAGTAGTTGCATTCCTGCTTTCTGTTATCGCTGTTATTCTGGTAGTGGCTGCAATCGAGATAGGTGGTAGAAAATGCTTACAGGTACTAACAAGGGCAATCATTTGGAAGCGGTTAACCAGTTTTTGGTATTGGGTATTATTTCTTTTTGTGTTGGTGATTACTGGTTTCCTGTTTTGGCAATCTTACGCATTATCAACGAAAGGAATCGACCAATCTTTTAAGCAGTCGGTAAAAGCTGCCATTACTTTAGATGATAGCCAATTATTAGAACGTCACGACTATTTTAACAATCAAATCAATACAAAATACGACAATCAAAATAAAACGCTGTCAGATGCTTTTATTCTCAATTCTGATGCTAAAGAAAAGGCGTACAATTCCAAAATTGATGCGGTCAATAATTTGATTAAAGAACACGCCCAAAATCAAGCAAAAGGGGTTAAATGGGCTAAAAGTCATTTTAATAAACAGACCAAAATAGCAAAGGATTTAATTATTGAAAAGGAAAGTAAACTATCAGAATTGACCACGAACCATACCAAGGATTTAAAGGCGGTAGAAGCTGCTAGAATTGCCGCATTGAACAAAGAGGACAACCGACATAAAAAAGCATTCGAGAAGGCGGAAAGTGACCTAAACAAAAATCATAATTCGGAAAAAGATAACGCTCAATTTTGGGGTTCACTTCTTAGCGGTTTGGTAGGCTTAATGATATTGGTTGCGTTTGTGTGTATCGTCATAACTGAAATATTTAGACGGGGCGCAGGCATTGAAATTGATTACCAAGAAGACGAGCTCCCCCCTACTCTATGGACAATTTTTGTTGAGGGTTTAAGCAATCGGACGTTTAACGTCTCCTATAAAATGGCAACTAAATGGTATGTAGAAAGGAGAGATTTTAATTTTTCGGGAACGCCTGTTCCTATGCGTCGAATTGGGTTTTATAGTTCAGAGAATGAAGAAAGTAACAACCAAGAAAATACCATTATACAGACCAAAATAGGGCATAGAGTTGATGTTTTAGACCTCAATAAATTAAATAAAAGAGATAAAGAAAAATTTAAAGCAAAGCAACAAAAACGAATTTGTACTTATTATCAAAAGTACATTGAGAAAAACGGTACAACTCCATCCTATAAAATTATTTCTGATGCTTTAGGAATATCAGTAAATACGGTAGGAAAGTATGTGAGAAAGTCTAAAAAGGATGGTGTTGTATAATTTATTGTCTTATGAACTATCAAGAAAAACAATTCTATCTAGACATATGCGCTACTATATAGCGGTTATCTAGTGGTTTGCGCAAGAAGTTAGCGGCAGTTAATATTCTTCAATTTCTTT
>JAFMDF010000363.1 GCA_017857395.1 Bacteroidota bacterium
TTTTATCAAAAAACGTGACTTTTCTAGTTTCTACAGCATACATTGCTTTGACTAGATCCATATGATTTTTTATTTTTTGATGATAGGTGACGATGTAGAAATAAATTGAACCATACTACTTGTCCTGATTTATCTCTCATTACTAATTAGAATTGTCGAAGAGGCGATAACAATCGCATAAAAGACAACAAAGTGTTTTCGATTATCCTCTCCGAACAATCCCTCAGGTTTGAGAGAACCTATTTCTTCGGATTATTTTCAAACCATTTGAGGACTCAACTTACCATTCTTCTTACTAGAAAGTGCTAATGTCCGCTCAAAAATATCAACTGGATTTTCTTGTATTCCTCTTTGTTTCCGATTAATTACTTCCACTTCTATATTTCTAAACTTAGCACCCTCAATGAAGTCTTCGATAATTTCATTGACATCATGCTCAATTTCTACACAACGACTAGCGTCAATAATAACTTTTGAATCATTAGGCATCTGATTCAACGTTTTAAGAATATTTGCCTTGTTTAAGAAGGTAACATCTTCAGATAATTCTATTCGAATCACTTGTCCATTTGCTCCTTCTGTTACATCCAATAAATAAGGCTTTTGGTAATTTTTGTAAAGGACATAGAAAATTGCGACAACCATTCCTAAACCAATTCCTACCAATAAATCCGTAAAAACAATACCTAAAATCGTTACCATAAATGGAATAAAATACTCCTTTCCTGCTACATACATTTCTTTGAATAAAACTGGTTTTGCCAATTTATAGCCTACTAAAAATAGAATAGCTGCTAAACTTGCCAATGGAATCAAATTCAATATATTAGGAATTAACATCGCACTTGCAATTAATAATACACCGTGAAAAATAGCAGAGGCTTTTGTTTTTCCACCAGATTGAATATTCGTAGAACTTCTTACAATCACCTGTGTAATAGGTAAGCCACCAATCATTCCAGAGATAATGTTACCAATTCCTTGTGCTTTTAATTCCAAATTGGCTGGACTCACTCGCTTATAGGGGTCTAATTTGTCCGTTGCTTCTAAGCAAAGTAAAGTCTCTAAACTAGCTACTACCGCAATCGTTATTCCTGTAATATAAATGGCAGGATTTGTTATTTGACTAAAATCTGGAAAAGTGAATTGGCTAAAAAATCCCGATAAAGAATCCGCTACAGGAATGCTTACCATTTGCTCGGCTTTTAAAGCATAAGGCGTAGTTTGAATAATTAAACCCAAAACTATCGCACTAATTACTGCAACTAATGGTCCCTGGACAATTTTAGTAAAGCCTTTTGATTTCATAAAAGGTTGTTCCCATAAAATCAAAATAGCTAAAGAAACTAAGGTTATGAAAAGCGCACCTGGGCTAATCGCTTGGAACATATAAAACAGTTCTGAAAAGGTATTATGCCCATCAGGTTGATTAAATGCTAAACTACCTTCATAATCCATATCATACCCTACCGCATGAGGGATTTGCTTTAAAATGATAATAATTCCAATACCCGCTAACATACCTTTGATTACAGAAGAAGGAAAATAATAGCCAATAATTCCTGCTTTCATAAAACCTAAAGCTAGTTGAATTATTCCTCCAATGACGACTGCCATTAAAAAGATTTCATAAGCACCTAAGTCTTGAATAGCAGTCAATACAATAACTGCTAGTCCTGCTGCTGGGCCACTTACCCCTAACTGGGAACCACTAATTGCACCAACAACTATACCTCCAACAATTCCTGCTATAATACCTGAAAAAAGTGGCGCACCAGATGCTAAAGCAATTCCTAAACATAAAGGCATTGCTACTAGAAATACAACTAAACTTGCTGGAAGGTCATCCTTTAAGTTCGAAAATATTCCTGATTTGGGTGTTTCTAATTGATTCATAAGCCAGTTGATTTAATTTATTTTTAAATAGGATACAGTTTAAAAAACATAGTTTAAATACAAATAAAGTGTATTCAACTATACAAAATGATAGTTTTACTATTAAATAATTGCAAAAAAATACTACAACCTTTAATGGTTATAGTTATAGAAAGTGTTATTTTTTGGTTATATTGGTGCTTTCACCAATTGTAAATTGCAACTATAAAAATAGACATCCCACCATTTGCTTGCAAATATAATAGCAATACTATCATAAATGCAAGTTTATTTAAAAATAATTTTACAATCACCTTCTTTTTCCTAAAAAAGTACTGTTTTATAGCTAATAAGCTATAAAAATTCGACCTTTTCTTATCTTCCTATCTTCCTCTAAAAGCGAAAAGATTAGCCTTACCCTATATCGTAGGCATACTCCTACAAAAGATGACCACTAGGTCTTGCAGTAACAATTTTCTCCATCTTCAAAAAATATCCACTTCAAAAAAATTATAACTATTACTTGTCGCAAAAAAAGGAATGATTTTTGGACTAACTTAAGTTTCCAAGCCTTTAGCATATAAAATGACCAATAAATATTAGTTACCCCTTTTTATTTTTCGTCCATTATTCTATTCCACAACTTCCTAATAGAAAGATTCTGTAACATATATTAAGAGTTTAAATTAGTCCAAATAATTAAATCGAAGACAAATATTTTTAAAAAACGATTTTGTTTTTAAGAGAATCAAAGAGAAATGTCAAAAGATGAAAGAGAGTCTAATAACTATTAATGCTATCATCTCATTTAGCTTATTATTTACGGTATCCCTTTTTGCTAATAATTTTAGTCAAGCGTTTGACACAAAAAATATCTCCAACGAAAATTCGGCTAAAGACCTTGGTTATTTTAGCCAGCAGATGCTTGTGATGGAAAATTTATTACAAAAAACTACTTTCCAATTAGAGTCGCTTAAACCCAATTTTCATTTTTACAGCAAAACGTTAATTCCTGACCCTAACCCAGAAATGCCTGCTTGGGTGAAACTATTATATCAAGAATCGGTCAATGTAAATGAAGTTGAAGCGGCTTACGAAGCATACTATAAAAAAAAGGGTTGGGACGAAGAAAAAGACGGACTCGAAAATAACCTCTATACCAAATATTACCAGATGTGGCTAGCCGATGCCCAACCTTTCATCCAAGAAAATGGAGACGTGTTAAATTTGTCTGATGAGGAATTAATACAGTTTAGAACACAAGGTAAAGCAGTAGAAAATAGAGTCAGCAAAAGGAATTCCACGGCTAGAAGTAGCACAACATGGGAATCCTTAGGCCCTAATGAAACTTTTTTTCCTGCTAGTTCAACTTATGCTTTAGCTCCTAAAGCAGTTCAAGTCAATATATACAGTTTCGATATCGCTCCAAGTAATTCCAATATTTTATACGCAGGTTCTGAAACAGGTGGCGTTTATAAAACGAGTGATAATGGTTTGAATTGGTATAGTGTTAGCGATGGTTTCAATTTTGGGTCAGGTATTCAAGCCATTGCGATTCATCCTACAGAGGAAAATACGGTTTTTGCCAGTACCAATACAGAAATTGTCAAAACTATAGATGGCGGGGCAACCTGGAATATCGTGCTGACACAAAGCGGCATGCTCGCAACAACTTTATCTTTTCATCCTTCCAACCCTGATGCAATTTTTGCAGCAGCCGAGACAGGGCTTTTAAAATCAGCAGATGGCGGAATGACTTGGGCGACGCTACTTTCAGGCGAATTTTACGATGTACAATTTCAACCCAATAATGGGGCTATTGCCTATGCTTTAGGTAGAAACACCACGACCGACCAATATGAATTTTATAAATCCACGGATGGCGGCACCACTTTTAGTTTGAGTATGTCTGGTTGGGGAACCTATTACGAACATTCTGGAGCTAAAATGGCATTGACCACAGCGGATAACCAATACCTATATGTGGTCTTGCTAACACAAGATGGAACAGGAAATGATAATAAGCCCTATATTTTAAAAAGCACAGATGCTGGCTCGACTTGGGTAACGGTGGCAACAGGCCTGACTACTGAATTTCCAATGAATAACGGACAGGGCTATTATGACTTAGCTATTTTAATCAATGACGAGAATAAAGATGAATTAGTCGTCGGTACTCAGATAATATATAAATCGACTGATGGTGGCGCGAATTTTGTCACCCTAGCTGACTTTTCCTATACCAATACTTTACCCTTACATCCTGATTTACAATCCGCAAAATGTGCAGATGGAAAATGTTGGTTGGCAACCGATGGTGGAATGAATTATTCCTCCGATTTTTTCTCCTCTCTGGTAAATCATGATACCCGAAATAAAGGCATTACAGGTTCTCAATTTTGGGGGTATTCCCAAGGTTGGAATGAAGATTTTTTTGTTGGTGGTCGCTATCATAATGGCAATACTTATTGGCATGAAAATTTTGCTGCTGGGGAAAACATTTCCTTAGGTGGTGCAGAAAGCGCAACGGGTTGGGCATTGCCCGGAAGAACCCGCCATGCTTTTTTCGATGATATTGGGGAAAAGGTTTTACCTGAATATTTTAATGAATCAATCGTTTCTGGTTCTTTTAACTTTTCCAAACATCCCAATAAAGTGTATGGGGCAAGAACCAGTCGTTTACTCAATTCCGTCGAACATTTTAATACTTATTACACAGGAGAAGGCACTACTTTTTGGAAATCAGCAGATGGTGGAGCGCAATGGACTTCGATTGGAGAATTTAGTGATGATGTTTGGTATTTTGATAGAAGCCGTTCTAATCCTACTGCCTTTTATGTGTTTACAGGAAATGGTTTTCACAAAACAAGGGATGAAGGAACTACTTGGACAGATTTAACCAATAATCTGCCCGCTGGTTTTGGCAATTTCAATTATGCTCGGGTCAGTATTAGTGCAACGAATGAAAATGAAGTATGGATTTTAAAAGCCAATACTACAACTGGGGATAAAATCTTTAAATCTACGGATGGTGGTTTGAATTGGACAAATTGGACGACCGCCAGTTTAGATGGACGGAATTTTAGAGCCATGATACATCAAGCGGGAACAGATGGCGGCGTATATTTAGCCTCGCTAAGGGGGGCAGGTGGCACTTTCCCCACCAAGGTTTATTATCGTAATAATAATTTGGCTGATTGGGTGGATATTACAGGAAATTTACCAGCAGGTCTTAGCCCGCTAAAAATCTTGCCTTTTTACAGAGATGAAAAAATTAGATTGGCGACCAATCAAGGTATCTGGCAAGTAGATTTTTATGAATCCTCCTTGCCAATTGCTCAACCAATAGTAGATGATAGAGAGAAAATATGCATCCGAGATACCGTTCAATTTGATGATTATTCTATTTTAAATCATACGGGCGCAAATTGGTCTTGGACTTTTCCAGAGGCTGCTTATGTAAATGATAATACCCTTCGAAATCCAAAAGTGATTTATAATTCAGATGGCACTTATACTGCTACTTTAACCATTAATCAAGGCGGAAACAGTAGCACTCAATCCGTTAATTTTGAGGTATCATCCGCATGTTCACCCGAAAATATACCAGGCAATGCCGTAGTCCTTTCCGAAAATGGAGATTATGGTACTATCGCAGGTTTAGAGGTGCCAACAGGTGGAGATATAACAATGATGGCATGGATAAAACCTAATGGTGTTCAGCCTGACTATTCAGGAATTATTTTTGGGGAAGATGGCGAAACTAGTTTTGGTCTAAATTTCAGACCAAACATGGATTTAGCCTACCATTGGCCCAATGGTCAATGGTATTGGAATAGTGGATTGACCGTTACTGAAAATGCTTGGTCACACGTGGCTTTAGTGAAAAATTCAAGCGGAATCACCCTTTATTTAAATGGTATCGGAGCAAGCCATTCTTTTTCTCCTGGAACTATTGATTATACCAATGCTGCCATAAAATTAGGCAGTTATAAAGGTTGGAATAGTAGAAATTATAAAGGCATTATAGACGAAGTTTCGGTTTATAAATCGGCTCTAACACAAGCTGAAATTCGGGAACTCATGCACTTAACTCGAACGCCCGGTACGGAAGCAGACTTGGTGCATTATCATCAATTCAATCGGCCGTCAGGTAAAGCAACCGACCGAGTAGCTATTCATCATGCATCCACTTCTGGTACAGCGTATAGAACAAGCTCTACTGCGCCTTTGGGCGGCGGTCTTAGCAGTACGATGACTGTTTCTAAAGGCGATTCCTGCTATCATTTTTCCAATACAGGTTTATGTTTAGAATTTGGAAATGGCACAATCCCCAATGGCGATTTAGTGGTTAGTAAAATAGAAGTTTCCCCTGACCAGATTCCAAATGCAGACTCAGTGAGTACCAATTATTGGGTCATAGAAAATTTTGGGAATAATTTTAATTTTGACGAATTAACGTCCCTCACATTTGATGATTTAGGCCCTGTTTCTGCGGCTATGGCTGCTGACCCTTCTTCCGTAAAATTGTATAAACGTTCTTCCAATGCAGAGGGAGATACTTGGGCATTAATAGATGATGCAGCAGAAACGGTCGTGTCTGGCAATAATGGTAGTGCTACTTTTAGCTTAAATAATGGGGTCACTTCGTTTAGTCAGTTTATCGTGGTTTTTGGGGCATCCATGATGTGTGAGCTAAACATTACCACAACCTACTCCGAAAACTGTACCGAACCAACCGCTAATAATTTTACAGCCGATTGGAAAATAGGTTTTGAAGTATCTGGTGTCCCTGACAACGCTATTTCCTACCAAAGAAACAGCGATGCCGTGCAAACGCATACTTTAACGGGGACGACTGATACCTTGACCATTACAGGCATTCCTGCTGACGGTGGTATTTATGATACCTTGAAAGTTTGGTTGACCAATGAAACGACTTGTGCGGATACGGTCATTTTAAAACGCCCCGTACCATGTTCCACAACAATCCCTATATCTTACCCTTGTTCCGGTAATTTTGCATTAGAAGGAATTACTTCTGCCAGTTCAGAAGCATTTGGCGGATTTGCGGCAGCAGCAATTGATGGGCAACAAACAGGTGATATACACCACTCTGCTAATGAAATTGACCCTTGGTGGCAAGTAAGTTTGACACAAAACATAACAATTGATTCCATACTTATTTGGAATAGGACAGGACAAATTTCTCGTCTAAATGGTGCCATTATAGAGGTTTTAGACGATGTATCAAGTGTAGTTTTCACAACTACTATTACAACTGCCAATTTTTCGCCTCCACTTGAAAATATCCAAACTGGGGGTATACTCGGTAGAACAGTTAGGATACGCCATAATTCAGGTGCAAATCAAATTTTAAATTTCTTTGAAGTAGAAGTCTTTGGCAATACGACTTGTACTGGTGGCGCAGGAGATATGTGTAATTTATCAAGTGCTTCCAATATTGTCGGAAGTGTGTGGAACGATGTCAATTACAATGGTATAATTGATGAATCCAATCCGCTTGGTATTCAAGGTGTAGCGGTGCAACTATATGATTGTGATGGAAATTTAGTGGCTACAAGCTATACTGATGCAAATGGAAATTACCAGTTCACAGGGTTAACAAGTGGAACAGCATATCGAGTTGAGTTTAATTTGCCAGCATCTATTTCCTGTTGGGCAAAGCCAACCGCAGCAGGCACGGATAACGGGACGTCCGTCCAATTTGTTCAATCAGGGGATTGTGCTAATCTGGGACTTTCCAATCCGAATGAATATTGTCAAGCAAATCCACCTATGGCAACAAATTGTTACCTTAGTGGCGATGTAACCGACCCTTCTGCAAGTGGAGACCCTGCTTTTCTGAGTATTCCTTATAATTCTTCTGGCGATTCACCAACAACGACTTATATAGCAGATATTCCTGAAATCGGAAGTACTTGGGGAATAGCCTATGACAAGGATGACGGGGTGATTTATACCGCTGCTGTTTTGAAGCGGCATACTGGTTTAAAAGATGGTTTGGGCGTGATTTATCAATTAGATAAAACGGGAGCAACAGCTCCTACTCAACTTTATGATTTTGGAGCGTTGGCAGGTACACTCGGGGCGCGTTCTTTAGGAAGTCAGACCGATATGAACGAAGATACCGAAGCATTTTATAAAGTAGGAAGAGCAGGCTTAGGAGATATTGATATGTCAATAGATAACAGGACTTTATATGTGAGTAATCTTGCTGACAATAGGATTTACAGCATAGATACGGATAATCCAACTTCCGGTTCTGCAACAGCACTTCCTGCTATTCCTGACCCTGGATGTTCTGTTACGGACGAAAGTCCTTGGTGGATAAATATTGGTGATTTTGGAAGTACTGCTTATAGCGGTTTTGAACCTTGGGATTGGGATACTGATAAATATACTGCGCCTTATGGACGTGGAGTAAGTTGGGGAGCAGGAATTGGTCACGGACAATCCCCAACTACCAATAATACTGATGCGCCTGATGAAATATTCCGAACAAGATTGGCACAATTGAATGGATACTATACTTTCCCTGTTCCAAACGGCGAATACGATGTTTCCTTGTATTTTATGGAACAAGATTCAGAAACAACACCGATGGATGTATATGTTGATGGTAATTTAGAACTGGATGATTTTGTCGTCTTTACGGAGGCCGGAGGTAGCGTGTTCAAAACGAATAAAAAAAGACTTTCTATTTTTGTAGTTACAAC
>JAFMDF010000364.1 GCA_017857395.1 Bacteroidota bacterium
TTTCAGTATTCATCTGAAAATTACGAGGATGGAGGTTATTCCCACCCCTCAATTAAATAATTGGGGCTTTTAAGTCTGTTTTTTGAGAAATTTAGGCGATTTCCCTGTGATTTTTTTAACAATCCGATTAAAAGAAGCTTTGGAATTAAAACCTGCTTCAAAGGCAATGGCGAGTAAAGTGTAGTTTTCGTGAGTCCGATTATTCACCATTTGGCGAACGGCTTCCACTCGAAATTCATTGACATAATCCGAAAAACTCTTTTGTAAAGACCGATTTAAAACTTGGGTGAGTTGATAAGGTTTGACTTTTAGATGTGCTGCTAATTCGGCTAAGGTGAGCGTAGTATTTTTATACAATTCGTCGGTTTCCATAGCTTGCTGCAAATCGGCTAATACTATTTTTAATTCTTCCGAATCATAAGTTTGTTGTTGTTTGGTTTTCGTTAAAATAGGCGCATTTTTTTTAGCAAAACCTTGCAAGCCTAACCAATAAGTAATGCCCGCCAAACCAATATAAGTTGGGAAACGATAAAAGGGATTGAAGGCATAATTGAAAAAACTATAGTCTATGATGGCTAGCAGAATAACCATAACGATAAAACCTAAATAAATTTTTAGAATCAAATTCAACCAATGTACATCTTCCGCTTGCACGGGTTTCGTATTATCGGTAGTGTAGGTGGTTAATAATTTTTTGGATTGCCAAACATAAAATAAAATCAACCCGCCAGTTATAATAATTTGAAAAGGCGTATGCATCCATAGTACGTAAGCTTTTTCTCCGAACCAAGACAAACTTTCCCTAGTTCCGTCCCAATAAAAATTCTGCGTTTTAACATAATTACTTAGTAGAAACTCAATTCCAACGGGCAAAAAATGAAACCAATCCTTTCGTTGAAATTTGAAATCGGCATCAATATAGGATTGTATGTAAAAGAAAATAAGGGTACCATAAATCCAATTATAGTCCAAAAAAGCATGGTATAACCAAGTCTTATAATGGATAACCTCAACGCTATATAGTACTTCGGTAATCAAACGATAGCCAAAAAAGAATAATAAAAGCGCTAACCAGCGATTCGCTTTTTGGCGTGGGTAATCTCCTCGCCATAAGTTAATGCCAAGAATGATGCCTTGTAACGCACCTAAGAGAAGGATGATATGGTAAATGTCCCACCAGTTCATTGAATGGATACTGTTTTATAAGGTCTAAAAATAGAGATTTTTACCATGGATTTTTTTACCACGGATAGCTTCCACGGATTTTTTATTACAGATTGTTGTTTTCTACGGATTTATTGCCAATAGATTTAAAATGCTCCGCTTATTTTTATGTACTAGCTTCGTTAAGGATAGTACTTTGTAAGATTCTTTGATACAACTTTGTCGTTCCCTTCTTTTCAGTAGTCGTCATCACTTTTTGTGCAAAACCTTTCGCCCCCTCCAAATTTCCATTCCTAAAAGCAAGCGCAGCTTCAAATGCGTTTAAAAAGACTTTACTCATACTTGGTTTCTTTCCATCCATTTCTGCTAAAATTTGTTCAGCTTTGGCTTCGTCAGGTTGAATTAAACTATAAAAAACAAACCAATCAGCCTGTACATCCGCATGAAAATTAGCTGGATAAATGTCTATTTTTTCTTTAATCGCCTGTAGTAAATTTTCTGCTGTGGGAAGGTCATTGTCATCCAACGCTCGGTAATACAAATATTGTTGGAAGGCTAAATCAAAAGAATCTTTAATAGGTTTATCCAGCTCCTTGGTAAACAAAGAGGCAGGCAAATCTTTGGGAGAAACGCCTTTATTATCTAAAGCAAAGAGTTGCATAAAATCCGCATATTGCTTGGCTTTATCATCATTTCGAAAAGTCATTAATAGCTGCATCCCGTCGCTCATAAAGCCGCCTGCTTTCATTGGAATAATCGTTATGATAAAAATCATAGCGGATAATGTTCCTAGGGCAACCAAAAAAGTAGTAAGCATTTTAGGTACTGCATCGGAAAAACTCAGAAATAAAAAATAAGTAGCTAAGGCTAAGACTAAACTCGCAAAAGGCCCGCCACCAATAACGACTGCTCGGCGTTTCTTAAATCCTTCTACTTTTGTTGGTAGCGTCAAGGCAAGTCCACCTGCCATTGCTATGTCTTGATTGAAGGTTAATTGATAATTGTCATCTTCTTTTTGTAATTTTAAGGGACCGACAATCATCATGCTAAATTCATTACCCATCATTAAACCTCCGAGTACATGTCCCATTTCGTGAACTAAAATCACCAAAAAAGAACTTAGTAACAGCGTAAGTATAATGGAAGCAAGTTTGAATAGGTCAATATCAGGATACCCAACACTTCCATGAAAAAAATAGGATGCGCCTACATAGCCAACTACAGCCCCGCCTGCCATTAATAAAAAGCCTAACCACCAAGGTTTTTGCTTGTTTTTCTTTGCCATTTGTATTTTTTAAAAATATAGGTGAACTTCAGTTCACCGAAAATATAAAGAATAGAACACTCTTTATATATAAGCATCAATAATTTCTTCTAAAAGTAATCACAAAAAAGTTAAACTGCGTTATTCTTCGATAAATAGTCTTTATAAATCTTCATAACCTTATCAAATAGTTAATTAGTAATTAAAATAGTGATGACTTTTATAATTATTTTTTAAATAGATTCAAAGTGTACTTTAAAATGTAAAAACCTGATTATTAATGTTTTAAGTGTTACTTTAAAACAATTAAGTTTAATAAAATTAATTTACAAGTGTTAAAGTTTTAAAAAATATTTAACTTTTTTGGTAAAATATTTGAATTTTGTTATCAAAATAAATACATTTGTGTCATCGAACAACAAAATAGTTAAACAAAATAATTATAAAGATGCTGCAATACCTCATTAACCTTATCAAAAAAGTAGTCAATAATTCAGGAGTAACAACTACTTCAAAAACAACTATCCCAACAAAGAATAATACGAGGCAAGCAGTAACTATCAATAAAACCAAAAGAATTAATGCTATTTTAGGAAAATTGTACTTATTTGCGAATGGCATTCCTCCAAAAAATTGGTCGGCTTCTCGATTTATCTATAAAGTAGGGGCTTTGCAATTGCAAGGAATTACGTCACAATTAGCAGCTATTGCAACCAATGAAACAGCATTGGTACAAAAAGATACTTTTAGACATAGTTTAATTTGGGCATTGGGGAGATGTGGTGATGAAACGGTTTTGCCTTTATTAGATAAATTGGTTAAAACAGATGAAAAGGAATATATCAAGCGCTTGACTTTAGATGTCTATTTAAAATTAGCTACAAAGACCGCCAAAAAAGATTTGTTAAAAGCCATCAAGGTTTTATTACCAAAGGAAATGATGGAGATTTTAACAAAAAGTAAATTAGCTGATTTATCAACTGACCAAATTAACATCCTGTTTTCGTCCGAAAATAGCCGAGAACTAACACCACTTTTTGCTTGCTATCTGTTGAGTACAGAAGAAAAGGAATTACGACCAGCTATCTTGGAATTATTAAAAAATATTCCTTTTCAATATCCCTATTTCCAATCCATTCGCTATATTTTTAAGTCTGCTGAATTTCGGAATGACTTTGAAGTATTAGGAATCTTAGGCTACCGTTTAGATGTGGAAAGCAAGAATCATGATACCCGTTTTACTTGGCATTGGAATCGCCAAACTCGACAGCATACTCGACAAAGAATTACTAAACAGAAAGCTGCTTTTTCTAATCTTACTAAAGCTTATTTTCAAAAGCGAATCTTACGAAATTTGCGCTTATTAGGGGAGCAAGAAACGACTGATTATTGTCAATATGCGGCTAATGTATTGACGCATTATAAAGATGAACAAACAGCTTATCGAGAAGAATCTGTTGGTCGATACCATTATCAAAATAGACAGTATAATTATGTCCGAAGTGATTATAAATATTACGAAAATGTCTGTTTTCCTTGGATAACGAAATCTGCGCCAAATGATGCAGTAAAAGTTATTTGGAAAAGTTCAAAATATAGAATTGATGCGCCTTTTTTTGAACAATTAGGAGATAATAATCGCCCAATTCCTTTTGCGAAACTATGGCAAGAAAATCCAGTTATAGCTTGTCAATTATTACAGAATTGTCAAAGTGAAGATGTAGCTGCATTTGCTGTAAAAATTATACAAACGAGTACCCAAGAAAATGACTTAATCACCCAAGAAGTATTTTTAAATTTATTGAAAAATCCGTTAAATACGGTTGCAAAGTACGCTTTGACACATTTAAATCGATTTTTCGACCCAAAACAACCCAATTGGACAATTGTACACACATTAATTCAAGCATCAAATGAACACCTTCGGCAACAGCTATTAACAACGATTACGAAATACCCGACTGTTTATTTTAATGACGAAAAATTAGCCGAGGCTTTTGCCTTATCTACTCAACCAGATTTAGCCAAATGGTTTATCGAAAACGGTGCACAATTTAACTTGAATGAAGACCAAAAAACAATAATTTTTGAGCAGTTATTAAGCAAAATTCAAACCCTAAAAACCGAAACTTCTGCTCAATTATTATACCTTAATAGCCAACTGTTTTTAGAAATCCAAATGCAAAAATTCCCCGTTGAAAAAACAGCGACTTTATTAAACCACCCTTTAGAAAATGTACAATTATTGGGCGCAGACATTTTATTGACACAGAAAACAAACATTGAAAACATTCCCGAAGCAACTATCCTAAAAATGATGGAAGCGACCTTCCTTTCTGTTCGATGCAAAGGCATGGAATTATTTGGTGAAATGCCCGTGGAATTATTACTCCAAAGAAAGGATATTTTAATTAGCATGGCGATTTCGGAAGCGCCAGAAATGCGAGCAGCTATTCAACCTATTATTGCCAAAACCGCTAAAGGAAAACCTGAATGGGTTACTCAATTATTGCAATTTTTTGTTCCCATTTTATTGCAAAAAGAAACTTATGAAGGGTTGCAGGCAGATACCCTTGAATTATTAGTCAAACATTTAGGAGACAAACTACACAATTTGCCTAAAAGAACCACTTGGAAACTGATTCAATCGCATTATAAAGAAGCCAATTTATTAGGCATGGAACTGCTGCAATATGTGGACTTTGCCGAGGCTTCTTTAAGCGATATTATCAGCCTAGCGAACCATGAAATGCCGACGATTCGCCAATATTGTTTGGATTATTTCAAGGAAAATATCGGACGAGTTCGGTATGAGTCAGTAGAAGCTTTACGTTTGTTGGATGTAAAATGGGCAGATTGTCGAGCATTTGGGTTTACTTTTTTTGACCAACATTATAAAGCGGGCGATTGGACACCAGACTTGTTGGTCAGTACCTGCGATAGTACCCGTCCAGATGTGCAAGAATTTGGGAAGAAAATGATGGTCAAATTCTTCGATGAAGGCAAAGGCGAGGATTATTTGATGCAATTGAGTCAACATCCAAATGTGTCTTTGCAATTATTTGCGACTAATTATTTACAAGATTTTGCAGCAGGAAAGGTACCCAATTTTGTTCGCTTAAAACCCTACTTCAAAACGGTGCTTTGCCAACTCTATAAAGGAGGTACAACCAAAAAGCGCATCTTTGATTTTATGGAAACCGAAGCCTTAAATAACAAAGAAATTGCTGGACATGCAGTTGAGATATTGAATGAAGTGGCGTTGACGGTGGCGATACGAGATAAGGCACGATGTATTCAGGTTTTGCATCGGATTCGGCGGGCTTACCCTGAATTGGGGTCTGTTTTGGCGATTGAAACTGTTCGCACGTAATTTGTGTCGATATTTCAAGTCTCCAGACTTGGAATCTATATCTCGTCGTCTTCTGACGACAGCTATTAAATTTATACAAAGTATTAACGGTCGTCTGGAGACGACGAGATATCCGTTTCCAGTCTGGAGACAGAAAACATCGGTAATACGACTAAAACTAAGAAACCATGCAATTCAACTATAAATACAGCGGAAGCAGCGGTATCAAAAGTACTGCCAAGCAAGTAGGCATTTCCTTTGCACCAGATACCCTTCGGGAACCCACTTTCTTTGTTGGTCAACTCAACAAACACTTACCGTTTCGAGAAGCTATTTCTGCTTTGCATGACATTGTCGTTTCTGATTTACGACATCAACCAAAAGATAGAAGTGCCTATTTAGCATGGGCAAAAGGACAAGAAGATATTTGGATTGCAGAACACGCAGAAAAAGAAGTAGCGGTAACCGCTAGAGTGGAGGATTTAAAAGAACAATTAGCAGAGGTTCGCAAAAATAAGCAGTCGATTTTGCAGCCTTTTTATAAAGCTCAGCGGACTTACTTTGATTATATCCGAAAACGAGATTATGATATGTGGTATGTGCTAGACCCTGTAATTACGGTGCATCCAGACGAAGTGTTTTTTGAATGTTTTAGTCAAGATGAATCTTCTTATGGCAAATTGGGGTGCAATTATAACGTTTTTAAGCAAATTAGTGAATATGAATGTGGCACAACGAACATTGATTATTCCAACGCTTTATACAACGAATTTCAGAAAATCAGAGATTATAAAGCAACAGAATTTAAAATAGACCCATCTGGTTTTGAAGTCGCTACGGAAGGGGAAGATATGTATAAGGAAGTAAAAATCGATTTACCAGAAAGCTGGGTAAAAGGATTTTTACAAGTTAGTTCCGCCATGACTTTGCCCTCTGCTACTTTCGATTTACACCCAATGGATTTGTATAATTTTCTCTTTATGTTGAAACGATATAAAGCGAAAGTTGGCCCTCGATCGATTCGGTTTAAACTGAATCCAGGCAAGCCAATCGAAGTTGTTTTTGAACCTTGGAATTATGTAGTCAAATGTCCTCGGTCTATTTATAAAGGTGCGGTGCCTAGAGAAATTAGAACTTGGGGACGGAGACGTTTATTAACTTTAGAACGCTTGATTCCAATCAGTAAAAATATCAAAGTCACGCTTTTAGGAGACGGATTGCCTTCCTTTTATGTAGCGGATTTAGGCGATATGAATTTCACTTTGGGTTTATCTGGTTGGACGGCTAATGATTGGTCAAATAAAAGCAAATTTGATTTATTACAGCCTTCTTTAAAAGTGGACGACCAGACCATAAAGATGGTTTGGGATGCATTGAAAAAGGTATGGTTAGCCACACCAGCAACATTGATAAAAGCAACCAATTTAAAAGAATCTATCGTTTTAGGGGCATTACAAATATTGGTACAAGGCGGCAAAGTGATTTATGATTTGAACAGTCAAGTTTACCGACGTAGAGAATTGAGTAAAGACGAATTGAATTTACGAGCATTGCGCTTCAAAAATGAGCAAGAAGCGATTGCAAGTGATTTATTAATAGCCGACAAAGTTAAAGTCCATCAAACCGTAAAAGCGCATCATGGTCAGTTAATCATGGGTAAAGTTTTAACTCCGAATAAAACAGAAGAAGTCACGCTACATTTAGATGAAAATCAGGAAATTCTAAAGGCCAATTGTACCTGTGCTTTTTTCAAGCAACATCAATTAAAAATGCCTTGTGAACATATATTAGCAGTAAAGGTCGCTAATTCAGTAGGCAGTTAGTCAGTTGGCAGTATGCAGTTAAAACAGTAGGGAGTTTTGTCTAGACTCATAACAATTTACTCATAATTGACCTAACGTTCTTTGAAATCATTATCAACATTTCCCAACGCACACTTGCTTGAATAATTGAAGAAAAACTCAGTTATTCAGATTGATGTCATCGTCAATCAGACACATAGCTTTATCATGCTTCACCCAGTTGGTCGAGACGTTGCAGCCTAATGTACCTATATAGCTATTTCCGAGAGAAAATCGGAGATTTGAAATAGCTATATAGGTACAGGCTGCTTGAGTTGACCCACTAGGTCTTAGGTTTGCACGAAGTGGGGGAATGTTTGGTTAGTGATGAGTTATTAGTGATGAGTTTTGGGAACACCCTAATTCATCACTCATCACTAAAAACACGCATCCAGAAATCTATTGCACTTGCAGTTAGTGTATCAAAGTTTAGGCTTTTATATACTTAGATTGATGGTATCGTCAATCAGATTTATAGCTTTATCATGCTTCACCCGACTGGTCGAGACTTTGCAGCCTAATGTCAACTACTGGGTATTCCCAGTTGCACATCGTAGATGTGTAATACCCAGTAGTTAACAGGCTGCTTGAGTTGACCAATCAGGCCTTTAGTTTGCACGAAGTGAGATTTTTGGATGCGTTTATTAGAATCAATTAGAATCATTACCAGAAGCAATTGCACTTGCATTTCGATTGATGTTATCGTCAATCAGATTCACAGCTTTTTCATGCTTCACCCGATTCGTCGAGACGTTGCAGCCTAAAGTGGCTAGGATACCATTTCCGATAATACATCGGAGATGTGAAATAGTACCCTAGTGGTTTACGCATGAAGTTCTAAATAGTATTTATTGTAACTTTGCGGT
>JAFMDF010000365.1 GCA_017857395.1 Bacteroidota bacterium
TAAGCAATAGTTTTGCCTATTTTTTTTGAACGTCTTTCCGTCCAAAGTCTAAAAGGTATAGTCTCTTGGTAATAAATAACCCATTTCAAAAAAATTAAAAGGTTGGTCTGGATTAACCGCTTCCAATTCTGGATGAATTTGTTCTTGGATTAAAGTTTCTACCGCATCTGTCACCATTAAATCCGCTTGACCAGCTACAATTTTTTGGAAAACACTTAAGTTTTCTCCATTCTCAACAATTGTTGCGTTAGGGAAATTCGCTCTAGCAAAAGCTTCATTTGTTCCACCAGGATTAACAATCACTCTTACTCCTTTTTGATTGATGGCTTCAATACTAGTAAATCTAGCCGCATTTTCATCTCTCGTAATGGCAGCTTTACCACTCGATAAAAGTGGAATACTAAATAATGCCTGTTGTTGTCGGGCTAATTTTATGGTAATGCCACTCATACCAATATCAAATTTACCTGCTTGTAAATCGGTTAATAAAGTAGGCCAACTAGTTTTCACAAATTCAGCCTTTGCGCCTAAAGAAGTCGCTAAGTCTTTTGCCAATTCAATATCCACTCCATAAAAGACATTGCTGTTCACATCCAATTGGTAAGAAAAAGGTTTAAAATCGCCTGTTGTGCCGACTTTAAGTACGCCTTTTTTCATAATATCATCTAAAATAGAATTCGTAATTTGAGGATTAATCGTAGTAGCCGTCTCTTGTAGCGGCAAAGATGTCGTGCATCCCAGAAGCAATATATTCCAAATAAAAAGACCTATTAATAATTGGAAAGAGTTAATTTTAACAAAGCGGTTTTTCATCTTAATTATTTTTATCTTTTTGGTATAAAATGCTTATTTTTAGATACATTTATCTCCTTTTAAGCAGTAAGTAAAAGTAATAACAAAAAATGTATTTATGCTGATTTCGTAATCGCCAAATAAATGGCAGATTCCTAATAAACATTGAACCAGCCAAATAAATTGGGACTATAATTTTAACGATTACGAATGCGCATTCAAAATCATTTTCTATACCGTTTGGATATATATCATATTTTCCATTGTAAAATCATTCCTTCAAAATATATAAATGAAGTCATCAAAAAAAATAGCTATTTGCGGAGCAGGAATAGCAGGTATTGCAACCGCTTACTATTTATCAAAAATGTCTCCCAATGTGGAAATTACCCTGATTGATAAAAACCAACCGATGGCTTTTACCAGTAGCAAATCAGGGGAAAATTTTAGAGGTTATTGGCCGCATCCTAGTATGGAAGCTTTGAGTAGCCATAGCATTGACCTCATGGAAGCTTTGCAAAAAGAATATGGCAAGGACGCTTTTAGAATGGAATTTTCGGGCTATCATTTTGTGAGTCATCATGCCAACAAACCTATTTTTGCAGATGATGCTGCCCCTGAATTTCGAGCACGAAATGAAGTCTTAACAGATGCGGAGGTCATTCATAAAAAACATCCTTATTTAGCGCCAACTATTCAAAAGTCTGTTTTTATTAAGAAAGCAGGAAATGTGGATTCCATTACGATGGGCAATAAGCTATTAAAAGTTGCCAAAGCGGAAGGGTTGAAATTGGTAGAAGGAGAAGTGAAGGACATTAATCAAGTTGATGGTGGGTTTACCATAAGGTTAGATAATAAGCAGTCAATTCAAGCAGACCAAATTATTATTGCAACAGGGCCATTTATCAATCATTTGGCAGGCATGTTAGGTTTTGAGTTTCCTGTTTGGAATACGTTGCAACGAAAATTCTTGATTCCTGACCCAAAGAAAGTCATTCCAGCAGATATGCTCTTTACTATTTATTCAGATGGACAACATTTGGATTGGTCGGCGGAAGAAAAGACATTTTTTGAATCTGAAGATAATTTAAAATGGTTAACGCGGGCATTCCCTGGTGCTATTCATATCAAACCAGAATCTGGTCGTATAAAAATGGGTTGGGCATTTTCTACCAAAGCAGCAACTCCACAATGGGACATTCCTTCGTTTGACTATTTTCCGCAAGCTGTACTAAAAGGCGCCAGTCGATTTATTCCTTCTTTGGCAGACTATGCAGAAAATATGCCTACGCCACTCATTGAATATGGCGGTTATTATACTCGAACTAAAGAAAATTGGCCCTTGGTTGGCCCTACGGAAATGGATAATGTTTTTGTGGTGGGTGCATTGGCGGGATTTGGTTCGATGACCGCTTGTGTGGTAGGTGAGTTATGTGCGCAATATGTCAGTGGGGAAGCATTGCCTTGGTATGCCGATTATTTTCATCCAAACCGATATGACAATCCTAGTATGCAAGCCGTATTGGATAATTTGGATTTGGATGGGCAGTTGTAGCTCTTATCAAGTAACTCCCATTACTTGATAAATTAAGAAGGTCGTTTCGTGTAAATCTTCTAGCACCATTACTTGTCGAATTAATGGTGGGAAGTTACTGGAAGATAAAAGTCTTTTCGTTTTGTCATAAATATTATTAAAAACAACAATACAACGTCCGTATTTATTAACAAATTAGCAAAAATGTCAAAATTGTCTAGGTTTTTGTCAAAAAAGTCCAGATTTAAGCTTAATCTATGAACTACCTTTGGTAGAGAAATTAAGAAAAATATTATTTTTTAATAAAAAATAAATAACGCTCCTGCTTCTTAGTAAGACAATAATTTCTTTTTAGCTATTAAAAACATTATCTTTATCAGATAAGTCAGGCTAAAAAATGCTATAATGACCGTCAATTTTGAATAATTGAAATATCAATTAGCAGATTACCTAAAAAAATTAAGCATTACTTTCGATAATCAACCAACTATAAAACAAAAAAAGAAACATAGAAGCAAACATAACTATGAAAAAACGCCCAATATACCTATTTGCCTTTGCGAATGATAATCGCCAATCCCTCCAATTAAAGGAAGAAGAAAAAATAATCCGTGCACTTTTTGACCCCTTACACGATCAAAATAAGATTGAAGTACATTATCTTAGTAGTGCTACGGTCGATGAAGTTTACCAAGCTTTTAATAGATTCCATAATCGTATCTTCCTTTTTCATTATAGTGGTCATTCAGGGAAGGATTTCCTAGAATTAGAAGATAAAAAAGCTCGGTCTGCTTTTTTATCCATATTAATGGGGCAACAAGATGCTTTAAAATTAGTCCTATTAAATGGTTGTTCTAACAAAAAGCAGGTAGTTGAATTACATGAAAAAGGGGTAAAAAGTATTATTGCGACCTCCGCAGCTATCGCAGATGAAAAAGCCCTTCAATTCTCCGAATTTTTCTATCAGGCCTTTGTGAAAGGGGTCAGTATTGACGATTCTTTTTCAGCAGCAAAAGCTAAATTAAATAATGATTATCCGACCATCAATTTACAAAAAAGAGACATCGTTTTTTCCTTTGATCTAGACGAAAATGAAGCCTTCCCTTGGGGTTTATATTCGGGAGAAAATGCAGATTTAGTATATACGATACCAGAAGCAGAAGCCGTTGTCGAAAACCCCAATTTCCTATTACCCGTTACCTTAAATTATCCAGATGTCAATAAAGAATTAGTCGAATTAACTTTTGAAGGAATGAGTCATTATGGCGACGACTATAATATGTTGTGGCAACTATACCAAAAGAATAAAGGCCTCCAACTCTTTAATACTTTACAAAATATGATGCTGGATAGTTTTCCAACATCTTTAGGAATTCAGTTAAGGGATTTATTTACACCCGAAGGCAGAACGCAAGGTCGATTGCGGTTGCGAGAAATTAATGATACTTATCTAACGCTTATCAAATTAGTTGCGTCCATTTCGATGGCCAATTTATGGGATACAATATTGAATAAGGATACTTTTAAAATTAAAGAAGATTTTGAAATTAGAGACATCTATAGGCAAGATTTAGAAAAATATTTTGCCCTAAGTCCAGATGAAGCTCAATTTGATTATGTTTGGATTATCGCAACTATCAGTCGAATTTTTGCAGATAACCAAATTAAGCCATTCATGGAGGAATTGAGCAATCTACAACAAAGTTTGCTAGAATTTGATGATGTCTACGATGCGTATCGCTTTATGGAACAGGAATTACGACCTCGTTTAATCAATAAAGATATTGATGTTTCCGAAGTAGAAGAATTATGCTATAAAGGAGAACATTATTTAGGGCTGCTACTAAAACGTTGTGCCTTTTTATGCACGTATCAACTCATTACTGTAAAAAATATTGGGGTTAATAAATCACGAAGAACTAAAGATCCTGTCTTTGTACATTATAAATCCATTCTAAGAGGAAGAGACTATGTAACGGTAGAAGACAAACCTGTAAAAAGAAGTTCTTTTACCAGTAATAATTCGGTTATAGTAACGAAAGATATTGAACATACGGATGAACCACTTAATTTATCGCCCTTTATGATTGACGAAAATGCTTTCAAGATTCAGGAAGATAAACTGCCTAAAATACATTATTTCAATGGCTGGGAAAACGGAAAAAGTATTATCTATGAACATGCCGAAATGATGGAAGAAGATTTTAAAGTAGATGCAGATTATAATAACAAAAGATATAAAGGACTGGAGATATTGTTAAGTCAATTTGATCAATTCCGAATGGATTTTAATTTTAACACTTTATAAATGCAAGAAAGTCCTTTTAAGTTTTTGAGTGCTTTTGAAAAAGAAGATTATCGCTTCTTTTTCGGTAGAGAGGAAGAAACAAAAGCCTTATACGAAATGACCTATGATACGAGGTTAATATTGATCTACGGTGCAAGTGGAACTGGAAAAACAAGTTTGGTTCAATGTGGCTTGGCTAATCAATTTAAGGAAACTCGTTGGAAGGAAATTTTTATTCGACGAGAGCAGAATATCAATCATTCTCTGCAAACTATTCTAGATCAAGAGCTAGTTAAGTCTGGTGGTATTGCTTTAGGAAAACCAGAGGATGATGTAGAACGAATCAATTTAATTTATAAAGCTATTTTTAAACCCATTTATTTAATTTTTGATCAATTTGAAGAATTATTTATTATTAATCCGAATGAAATAGAACAACAGCGTTTTTTTCAGTTTGTTGATGGTTTATTAAAATCAAAAGCTGCCGCAAAAATTATTTTGGTGATGCGAGAGGAATTTATCGCTCAATTATCCAATTTTGAACAGATGATTCCAGGGCTTTTCGATCATCGTTTTCGAGTCGAAGCTATGCGATATACGAAGGCAGAAGCAGCCATTGAAAAAACATTAAATAAACTAGCTGCAGCCCACCAAATAGAAGTAGCTCAGCCTGCTGCTATTGCTAAAATAATTCTACAAAATCTAACCAATGGTAAAAAGAAATTAGAGTTGACTTATTTACAAGTTTATCTAGATCATTTATACCAAGAAGCCGCCACTAAAAAAGGAAATACGCCTTTATTCACCCCCCAACTAGTCCAACAAACAGGAGATTTTGAAGATATTATTGGTGAATTTTTAACCGACCAAATAGCTGAAATGGAAGCGAAATTAGGGCCAGGTAAAAAAAGTATTCCAATAAAAGTATTAGGGGCATTGATCACTGATGAAAGAACAAAAAAAGTAATAAATGAAGAAGACCTAGATCAGCTATGTCAACAACTCAAAATAACGAGAAAAGATTTAGATTGGTGTTTGCAAACCTTCGAGAATATGAGAATTTTAAAAAGATACGATTAAATGCATATAGAATTAGCACATGATATTATTGCCCTAAAGGTTTGGGAGTTTTTACCAGAACAGGATAAACAGTTGCGGCTGATTAAAAATTCCTTGCTCCAACGATTAAAAGATTACAATAACGGTACGGGCTCTCTCTTAGGAGAAAAAGAGTTGATCTCTTGGGAAGATTACTTAGATTTATTAAATCTTAATACGCAACAAGTTCAATTTATTGATGCTAGTAATGCCGAAATAGCAGCCAAAAAAGCAGCCAAAAAAGAGCAAGAGCAAAAAGAATTGCGCTTAACTCAGGAAAAGTTAAAAGTCGAAAAACGAGCTAGGCGACGTCAATTATATTTCACAATAGGCTTAAGCATTTTATCTGCACTCGCTATTGCGACAAGTGTCATCGCATTCAATAGTCAAAACTTAGCGAAACAAAAACAAGCGGAAGCGGAAAAGGTAGCCAAAGAAATGGGTAAAGCAATGCAGGATTTAACCCAAAAAACAGGTAAGGAAACGCTCGGCTTCATTCAATCAGCCGAACAAACCTATGATTTTGAAAGTGGATATAATTATGCCCAAGATTTAAAAACAGTACTTGCAAATAATGAAACTCGAATAGCTCAATTTGCCGCTTCTAATGATAGTATTGTTTCAGATTTTCAAACAGCTATTGCCCCATTAAAAAATAAAGCGAATACATTTTTAGCATTGTATCAGCCTATTATCAATAGTGGAAAAGCTACAGATGTAAAAACGACCATGCAGCAAATGGATGGTATTATCAAAAACAAAAATTTTGAGGCAGCCCTTCAGTTACATCGAGAAGTAAAGGATTTAAATATTGCTTTTTTAGAGGAAACGCTCCTAAAAAAAGAAACCGAAATCAAAGAAAAAGCTTATCTACACTACCTTTATCTAGCGCAAAATGGTTTCAACCAAAATCAATCACCAAGAGCCAAATTGATCAATCCGTATCGTTGGGTTCAAATGGCAGAAAGTTATAATAACGGAAGTACCCCAGCAACGATGCAATTAAAAAAACAAATCTGTGAAGAGGTACTATTTAATGTAGGTGACATAGCACTTGCTGATTTATTGACCATTAAATCCGCTTGTGAATAAGCAAAAAATAAATTTAGAATAGACGATTATGAGCATAAACAAACAACCTTTTATATTTCTACTCTTCTTTTTTGCACTCTTCCTGCAATGCCAAAAAGATTTAGATAAACTGCCCAACAACATTCAGATTGATGTAAAAATTATCAATATTAATCAGGCAGAAATAAAAGCAGAAGTCCGTAATCCAGGTGATTTCACCATCCTCAATGCAGGTTATTTATACGCAAAGAACACTTTTGCTTGCAATGCCGCAGTTAAGGAAATTGTTGGTAGTTATGATCCTACTACCAATCTGATTACCGCCTCAAATATCACCCAACTCGGTTTGGATTCTAATTTCTTTTTTAGGGCATTTGTGGAACTGAAAAACCCCAATACAGGAATAGTAGAAAAAATATGTAGTCCTACCTTCAAAGATAGGACTGGCGATTTAAGGTTAAACACTAGTTTTAAAATTATAGACAAACAAGTTGAATTAAGTTTTGCTATAGATGGATTGCAAGGAACAGCATCCGTAAGTGAATATGGGCATTTTTGGATAAAATCAGATGCAAAAATAGCACAAGAAGATTTAAGCTTAACTTTTGAAGATGCAGTTGGGATGACCACGTTTAATACGCTGACTAAAGATACTTCTTTTCTATATGCATTAGAAGAACCATTTGAAACTGCCATTTATTATTACGTCAAATCTTATGCAAAATTTGAAGATAAAGTAGCAATAAGCAATGAAGTTTCAGAAGTATTTATTGGCGATGTGTGGAAAAAAATTGCCACTTTTCCTAATCCAGATGACGCTTGTAGGTATCTAGCCGTTTCATTTGTTGTGAAAGGTGCAGATCTTCAAAATCCAGAAAAAGAATTTGGCTATGTCGGACTGGGTTGGTGGTTCGAAGGTTGTGATTATTATAACAATAATGAACTAAAAAATGATTTTTGGCGATATGACCCAGAGGCTGATTTTTGGCAAAGAGTAGCAGATTTCCCAGGCATGCCAAGATGTAGTGCGACAGCGTTTGTCATTAAAGATAGAGCTTTTGTTGGTTTAGGCAATGAAGTCTGGATTAATACAGAGTTTAATGATTTCTATGAATATCATCCAGCAGCAGATAAGTGGACTAAAAAAGATACTTTTCCACAACCCATTACTAGTGCTGTCAGTTTTTCAATTCCAGAAATAGGTAAAGCCTATGTTGGCACTGGAAGGTATTGTGAGGATATGGTCCAATGTAATTGTGATACCTTTCAATGTTATATAAGGGCTTTTTATGAATTTGATCCTGACTATGATGATAGAACAGGGACAAATATAGATGACCTTGGTAAATCTAAAGGAAATTGGACGATTAAAACACCATTACCAGAAAAAGATGAAGAAGACGGTTCTCTTTTGGCAAGAATCAGTTCAGTTGGTTTTTCGATCGGTGAATATGGATATATCTCTACAGGTTTAGGCGTCAATAATTTCAGACCTGATCTTTGGAGGTTTGACCCTCAAGATGCCTCCTTAGGAAAAGATGTCAATGGCAATCCAATGGGTAGTTGGCAAAGAATGAAAGATATTCCTGTTATTCCAAGATCATTAGGTATTGGCTTTTCACTAGTGGTTTACGCATGAAGTTCTAAATAGTATTTATTGTAACTTTGCG
>JAFMDF010000366.1 GCA_017857395.1 Bacteroidota bacterium
TGCAAGCATAAATCTTGGATTTAAAATCAAAATACTTGACCGTTCAGAGTATAGCCTATTTTTAATTATTCTATATACTCCTCAACTTAGGCTAATTAATCATTATTAGGATTTAATTTTTTTTCTTTCTAAGAGGTATAAACAAGCTAATTTAATAGCGCCTAATTCTTTAAAATGGCGATTTCTATTTTCGCTTTTTTTGACTGCGCTTATATGTTGAGAACTCATGCCTATACTTCTACCAAATGCAGCCTGCGTAATGCCTTTCGTTTCGCTCAGTTCATTAATCAAATCTTCTAAAGGTACATCTTTGAGGTAATTTTTTAAGGTTTTTAAATCTTTTACACTACTTCTTTTTGCCATTTTCTGTTCCTCAAAAGAATCAGGATTTTCTTTATAGGTAAATGCCAAAGCAGTTGTATGATGACAGCCGCCATGCTTTCCAATATAACAACTACATCCAGATTCTAAGTAATTATTTTTAAGCTTTAAAGTAACCCCATAGCTTCCATGATTGCCTTCTACATTAGCACGAATCATATTTCCTTTTTTAATTCTTCCATAGAATTGGTTGATATATTTCTTAGTCTTGTCACTTGGTGCAGACTGATACTGGTTGTTTATTTTATCAAGCAATGGGTTATTGGATGGAGTTTCCATAATAAGATGATTATATAAAAAGTAAAATTACTTAAATTAACAGGAGGCGTGTTCAGCAAAACTAAGTTTTTTCTTTATAAAAATGAATTATCTCTTCCCTACCACCACATTCAGCACCATCCCTATCATAATCAAGGTAATTCCTAAAAAGGCAAATAAGGTATAACTTTCGCCATACCAGAAAAAGCCAACTAAAAGTGCATAAATTAATTCTAAATATTTCAAAGGAGCCATCCTATTCACAGACTCTATTTGCATAGCTCTAGTCATATAAAATTGGGCAATAAAACCAGTTACCCCAATCCCAATTAAAGCGCCCCATTCAAAATTTGTAGTCGGTGTTTGCCAATAAGGAAGCATTAATAGGCCTGTAATAACCGTTGCCGTCACCATATAATAATTGACAATGACTAAAGGGTGTTCAGATTTGCCAATTTTTCTGATAAAAATAAAAGCAAATCCTCCGATAATAGAGGCACTTAATGCCAATAGCAATGCCCATAATTCTATCCGTACATCAAAGCCTTTCAATAAAACGACTCCAATAATCGCCAATAAAAAGAAGAACCATTGGATAGCTTTCAATTTTTCTTTCACAATAAATATGGCAAAAATAGCAGCGAAAATAGGCGATAAATATTTCAAAGCTACCGCTGCTCCAAAGGGCATTATTTTGAGGGTATAATAAAAAATTAAAGTAGCAATTAAACTAGAAAAAGCCCTACCAAATAACCATTTATGTTGAGTACCAATCATAGGAATACCGAAATATTTCAAATAAACCATACACAAAATCATACTGACGGCACCCCTAAAAAAGAAAATTTCAAAAGTATTAAATTGCTGTAATTCTTTGACCAGCGTTTGCATCATGGCAAAGGAAAAAGTCGCTAATAGCATCAATCTAACGCCAGGTGTAATCGACTTTCTTAGTTCTAAAAATTTTACCATAAAAAATTTAGCCCAAATAAAAAAGGACAATAGTACCTAAAAAATATAATATTGTTCTAGCTTTGTTTTGACTCAATAGAAATTATTTGATGAAACAATTTACCAATTCAACAATAACTAATATTCAAGTATGTCAAAAATTACTAAACAGTAAAGCTAAGATTATCAATGATGTTATTCAAGATATTTTTTATAAACCTTTGGCAAAAAAACCTAATTACTAGTCGTTCAAAATATTAAAACCTACCTCCTAAAAGTAAAAATTATCTTTTTGTCAATACTTAGTTATGAATCAGCCCGATATAATTGTAGTTGGTAGCGGTAACGCTGCTTTATGTGCCGCTATAGCCGCCTTAGAAAAAGGCGCAAAAGTACTTATCATAGAAAAAGCCAACGAGGCAGAAATGGGTGGCAACAGTCGCTACACCGCAGGCGCTATGCGCTTTGTCTATAATGGAGCCGAAGACATCTTGTCTTTACTCAAAAATCCAACAGCTGAAAAAATAGCTCATACCGTTTTCGGTAGCTACACCAAAGAAAAATTTCAAAAAGATTTATTCGGATTTAACGAAGGGCAACCATTAAGTATTCATCAACAAACGCTCATCAATGAAAGTCATGCGACGATGAAATGGTTAACTACCCATAATATTAAATTCGACCCGATTTATTCTCGTCAAACTTTTGAAAAAGATGGAAAATTCATTTTTTGGGGTGGATTGACTTTAGAGGCAGAAGGCGAAGGAGTCGGTTTAGTTGCCGCAGAATTAGCAGAGTTTCTAAGACTAGGCGGAGAAATTCAATATGAAGTGGCAGCAGTTTCTTTAATTTTAGAAAATAAAAAAATCATTGGTGTAAAATGTGCAACCAGTGATGGGGAAAAAGATATATTTGCTAAAGCAATCGTTTTAGGTTGTGGCGGTTTTGAAGCCAATCCAGAAATGCGCAAAAAATACATCGGTGAAGCATGGGGCGAGGCAAAAACACGAGGTACTCGACATAATATGGGCAAAGGTATTGAGATGGCGGTGGAAATTGGTGCGGTAGAACACGGCATTTATAGTGGCTGTCATGCAGTACCCATGGATTTAAAAATGCCTAATTATGGTAATTTAGAAATTCCCTATATTGAACGAAAACATTATCGAAAAATCTGTTATTTCTTAGGTGTAATGCTCAATGCTAATGGAGAAAGATTTGTAGATGAAGGGATTAATTTTAGAAATTATACTTATGCCCAATTTGGTCGAGCGACTATTGAACAACCTGGCGGTTTTGCTTGGCAAATTTTTGATAGCAAAGTAGATGATTTATTATATGCTGAATACCGTTTTTGGGATGCCCATTTTGTAGAAGCCAATACTTTGGAAGAATTGGTTACCAAATTAGAAGGTGTTGACCAAACTCAGGCAATGGCAACTTTGAATGCTTATAATGAAGCAGTTGATAAAGGTGTAGCTTTTGACCCAACAATCTTAGATGGTAAAAGAACGAATGGTTTAGCGATTGATAAAACGAATTGGGCAAGTACTTTTGATACGCCACCTTTTAAGGCGTATCCTGTAACTTGTGGGATTACCTTTACTTATGGTGGTTTGAAAATCGACGAAAAAACAGGCGCTGTTTTACGAGCTAATAATACAAAAATTAAAGGCCTTTATGCTTGTGGAGAATTGGTTGGTGGGGTATTTTATCATGGCTACCCTGGTGGTTCTGGATTAACTTCTGGGGCTGTTTTTGGGCGAATTGCGGGGTATGGCGCAGCGAGTACAGTTTAGAGACTTAATTCATCGGATTTTATAATAAAGCAAATAATGACAAAAAAACTCAAACAAATCCTAAGCCTCTCTACCCTATTCCTCTTACCAGCAATAGTCATTTCTTTTTTCCAAATGGATACGACCGCAGAAGAAATAGCCAATATTAGCACCTCTGGCAAAAACTATTTCGAAGGCAAAACCATCGAATGGGTTACCCCTTTCAAAGAAGGTGGAGGTAGCGATACTTGGGCAAGATTCAATGCATCTTTTTTTCAAAAACATATCCCAGGCAATCCTGCAATCGTTGTCAATAATATCCCTGGTGGTGGGTCTATTAAAGGAGCAAATTTATTTGCAGAACGAGTTAAACCAGATGGCTTAATGATTTTAGGAACTTCGGGCACTACGCAAATGCCTTATTTATTAGACGACCCTAGAGTGCGCTATGATTATAGCAAGTACAAACCAATTATGGCGTATCCAACGGGAGGAGTTGCCTATATTTCCCCGAGTATTATTTCTGAAGAACTAGCTAATTTAAAAGTCAATTCCGTCGAAGAACAAACTGCAAAAAGTGTCGCCATTATTAAAGAATTATTAGCCAATAAAGTGGCCTTAAAATACGGCAGTCAAGGGCCGACTTCTTTAGATTTAGTGACCATGTATTCTTTTGATTTACTTAATTTGGATGTGCAAGCGGTCTTTGGATTTAGAGGTCGAGGTGCAGGAAGGTTGGCTTTTGAAAGAGGGGAAGTTAAAATTGATTACCAAACTTCTTCCGCCTATCTAAAAAATTCTGTTCCACTAGTAGAAAGTGGCGAAGCAATTCCGCTTTTTAGTTTTGGTGCTTTAGATGACAATGGCAATTTGATAAGAGACATTAGCTTTCAAAATTCGCCCGTTGGTGTTTTTAATGGCGATACGGTTCGAGTAAATGTGCCTCATTTTGGAGAAATTTATGCTGCTTTAGGCTATCAGCAAACGGGAATAGAATGGGATACTTGGTTTGCCTTTATGTCCGCGGGTTTTGGAGGCATGAAATTATTATTAACGCCTAAAGAAACTCCTGATGAAATAGTCGCAGAATTTCATAAAGGTATTACTGCCATGAAACAAGATGCTAATTATAAAAAGAATAAATTCAAAGCCTTAGGAGAGTACGACCAACCAATTGGCAAACCAGCCGATAAGATTTTTGATTTAGCGACTAATGTTGGGAAGGAAGAAAAGGCTTTTATGAAGAATTGGTTGATTGAGAAGTATGACCTTAACCTTAAATAATGATGAACTATGAATGAGAAATTACCCTAATTCATCATTCATCGTTTATCGTTCATCATTAAAAAACTATGCTCGATTTAGTATTAAATGCCTTAACCACCCTATTTTCACCTGACCACTTCCTCTACTTGGTCATGGGTGTGCTATTAGGCTTAATCATAGGCGTTTTCCCTGGCTTAGGAGGAATTGCAGGCTTATCTTTATTACTGCCATTTTTATATGGCATGGATGAAGTCTCGGCTTTGGCTACTTTAGTTGGGTTGGTAGCTGTTATCCCTACTTCTGCCACTTTTACCTCCGTATTAATGGGCATACCGGGGTCTAGTTCGAGTCAGGCCACTGTCTTGGATGGGTTTCCATTGGCAAAAAAAGGCGAGGCCTCCAGAGCATTAGCCGCCGCTTTTACTTCCTCCTTATTTGGTGGTTTATTTGGCGCTATTATATTGACCTTTTTTGTTCAAATAGCTCGACCAATAATCCTCTTATTTGGTTCAGCTGAATTATTCATGTTAGCTATTTTTGGCTTATCCATGGTCGGTTCCCTATCAGGTAAAAGTATTGTCAAAGGCGTTTTAGCTTGTGGTTTTGGCTTGATAGTCGGGTCAATTGGCGCAGCACCAGCAACAGGAGAATATCGAATGGTTTTTGGGGTCGATTATTTATATGATGGTTTGCCTTTAGTCGTGATTGCCTTATCTATTTTTGCCTTTCCAGAAATTTCGGAGTTATTTAGAAAAGATGAAGCAATTGCGGAAAGTGAAGGTTTAGGTTCAGGAGGTTGGAAAGTTGGTATGAAAGACTTCCTAGAAAACAAGTGGTTAGCTTTAAGGTGTGCAAGTATTGGAACTATTGTAGGCGCAATTCCTGGCATGGGAGGAAGTGTAGTAGATTGGATTGCCTATGGTCATGTCGTACAAACTAGTAAAGATAAATCCCAATTTGGGAAAGGTGATATTCGTGGAGTCATTGCGCCCGAATCTGCCAACAATGCAAAGGAAGGCGGGGCATTGATGCCTACCCTACTCTTTGGCATTCCAGGTTCTGGTTCAATGGCAGTCTTTTTAGGTGGAATGGTTTTAATTGGCATAGAAGCAGGCCCAAGTATGGTCACCAAAGATATTCAACTGACTTATACCATTATCTGGTCATTAGCCATCGCCAATGTGTTAGGCGCAGGTTTATCTTTATTTCTAGCAGGGCCAATTTCTAAACTTACGCAGATCAAATTTAGCTTATTAGCCCCTTTTATGATAATGGTCATCAGCTTTGCAGCCTTCCAAGCCACTAAAGATATGATGGACTTATGGATGCTATTAATCTTTGGCATCATTGGCATTTTCATGAAAAGATTTGGCTGGTCAAGGCCTGCTTTTTTAATTGGTTTTGTCTTAGCTACACAAGCAGAATCTTATTTAAATATGTCCGTTCAGTTTTATGGCTGGGAAATGTTTTTGCGCCCAGGCGTTTTGATTATCTCAGTTTTATCACTCATTTCTATGTATTTTTCCAGGAAAGGAACAGTAGATGAAAATGCAGAGCTAATGGAAAAGTCTAGAAATGATGGTTTGCCTTTAAGGCCTCAATTATTATTCGCCAGTTTCATTTTTATATTTATTTTGATTTCTATTTTTGATGGTTTCAAGCAATCCTTTTTAGGTGGTGTTTTTCCATTAACAATTGCTATTGCTTGCTTGCCTTTTGGGGCGTGGCTATTTTGGATTTTCATCAAGGAGAAACACGGCAACCCTGCCATTTTTGATGCAGAACAAGTCGCTGAACCCGATACTTTTAAATCTCCTTGGTATGAACCAATTTTATGGATTGGTGGGTTGTATGTACTAAGCGTAATTATCGGTTTTATTCCAGCCGTTATTCTTTTTTTTATTCTATTTTTGACTCTGAAAGGAAATACAGGCTGGCTACAAACGGCTTTGCTAACTGCTGGAGGGATTGGGGTATTATTAGCTTTTGGATACTTCTTGAACTTAGAATTTCCCCAAGGACTATTATAGTTTTTTGAAACCATACAAAAAATAGAATAACGGCTGGAATAAAGACAGAAGATTGGATAAATTCGTAAATAACAGACTTTTATAGTCGATAATATTCATTTTGTTACTAAGCGAGTCTCTTTTCTCTACTCTCGCTTCTCTTTTCTCTAAACTGTATGGTTTTGAATTTAAAAGGTAACAAGTCTATTAAAAACTAGTCATGAAAAAAATAATCGATAATTTTTCTGGGCAAGCTAAAACTTACGCAAAATATCGCCCAGTATATCCCAAGGAATTGTATCACTATATTTTAGCGTTGGTGGATAATAAAAATCGTGCTTGGGATTGTGGTACAGGAAATGGGCAAGTTGCTAATATTTTAGCTAACCATTTTACAGCCGTTAACGCTTCTGACATTAGTGAAAACCAATTGAAAAATGCACTCCCTAGAAAGAATATTCACTATACCAACCAACGGGCAGAAAAAACCAATTTCTCAGACCAATATTTTGATTTAATCACCATAGGTCAAGCCATTCATTGGTTCGATTTTAAAGCATTTTATAAAGAAGTTCGACGGGTGGCTAAACAAGAGAGTTTAATAGCAGTATTTGGTTATGGGCTACTCCGCATAGAAGGCATTAATCAGGAATTAGATCATTTTTATTATAATATCATTGGCCCTTATTGGAACAAAGAAAGAAGGTATATTGACGAAGCTTACCAGACGATACCTTTTCCTTTTAGGGAAATTTCTACAGAAAAAGATTTTCACATCAAAGATAATTGGCAAATAGAAGATTTGGAAGGTTATCTGAATTCTTGGTCAAGTGTACAGCGGTTTATTCAGCAAGAGGAATATAATCCTGTTTCACCATTTATTCAACAATTACAAAAGACATGGAAAAATGGGCAAAAATGGGTACAATTTCCTATTATTTTGCGGGTAGGAGTGATTGAATAATTAAAAGAAAAAATCAAACCATTACATACAGTTTTAAGAAAAGAGACTTGCTTAGTGGTAAAACGAATATTTTCGGTTATAAAAAAACTGATATGTAGGTAACGATTCAAATTTTTAGCACTATTCTTGCTTCTCTACTCCCTATTCTAATTTTTGTATAGTTTCAAAATTTTTAATAAAAAAATGTATCTTACTGATAATAATAGTCAAACCGATTATTTCAACTAAAAAATAATAGAATATATGAAAATTCACATTCATGCGCCATTCGAAGTAAACTCGTCATTAAAAGAATTAATTGAGAAAAGAGTCCAAAAATTAACGACTTTTTATGACCGAATTATTAAAGCGGATGTTTATTTAAAATTGGAAGATAAAAAATCTCCAGATGGACAAGTGGTAGAAATCAATATTCATTTGCCTGGAAAAGATGCCTTTGCAAAGGAAGGTGCAGATTCTTTTGAAAAAGCAGTTGCTGCTACGACTACTAAACTAGAACGGCAATTGAAAAAAAGGAAAGATAAGTTATCTAAATAATTTAAAGTTGCGGGTTACGAGTTGCAAGTTGTATACAATTTTACTTGATTCTGAATATTTTAAGTTCAAATTCTACTAATTTTTGCATTCCAAAACCATAATCCTCAACATGAATTAATTTCATTATAAAATACAAAGCCTTTCCAGAATTCAGCGTTCTGGAAAGGCTTTCCTTATTAAGGAAGTCTAAATACTACGCTCCCATTACCACCACTTTTTTAGTCAATATAAATTCCTCTGTTTTTAATATTAGACTTGTTCGGGATTGATAATCAGCAAGATAGAGCTAATTGATAATTT
>JAFMDF010000367.1 GCA_017857395.1 Bacteroidota bacterium
ATCTGGCATAAATTACTATTTATCAATCTTTTATAAAAAGTGTATAGGAGTGAAAGAATTAATATAAAAACTTGAATAATCTTTTTAAAATTCATCTGATAATATGTTTTCTCAGACAGAAATCTAAGAATTCCTGATTTACCAAATCTAGCAGATTTAGTAAATCTTAATCCCTACTAAAATTCAAAGTTTTAGAGATTTACTAAATTTTGGAAATTTAGCAAATCGCCCATTTAATAACTCCCATGATAACGGCGCATAAACCATTCCAAAGTCAATAAACCCATCAATAAGAAAAATATCCATTTTATATTAATAATCGAACGAGTTTTAGTCGTCTGATAAATCACAGGTTTAACGGATTTTTTGGCTTGAATTTTTTCTGAAATAGATGCTAAATTAGCTGGATAGACCAATTCCCCTCCGTATTGTTCACTTAACAAACGTAGTAATCCATGATTGGCAGTTGTCTGAAAAGATTCTAATTGTACAGGTTGGACGCTAAATTGACCTTTATACGTTAACTGCTTACCATTATGAGCAGTTGATCCTGTAAACGTATAATTCCCTACAGGGAAAACACCTGCATTCAAGCTGTAAGCAGTAGCTGTTCGATTAAAAGTAGAAGGAAATTCTTTGCCCTCATTATCTCTGATACTTAAACTTACATCTCCATCATTGACCAATTCATAATTTTCATTATAAACCTCTGCATCTAAAATAATTGGCTCGTTTTCGTTGAATATGTTTTTATCTGAACTGATTCTAAAACGCCTTTTATCTTCTTTTAAAGTTAGGTACTGCGTCGTTTTACCTAAAATTTCTTCAAAAATATCATGGTTCTTATTTTGTAAATAATCAAATAAGCGCCATTTCCAAATGCCTTCTGCTGCTAGGACCCCTTTTTTTACGCCTTCTTCCTCTCCTATTACTAATAAAGGATATTTGGTATCAATCTTTCCAATTCTTTGATATAATAATATTTGGGCATTGGCTGATTCCTTAAACTCCCCAAAAGGGGCATTTAATGGAGCAAAATTGGGCAATTCTTTTTTTGTGGCGTCGTCTACCGTAAACACAGAAAAATCGGCCGCAATAATCCCTTGCACATCGTTGGTATTCTTCGTATCTCCATTAATGGTCAATAAAGATTGAGCCGTATTTAAACTTGCTAGATTGGATTGACTACCGACGATAAACAGATGGGGTAATTTTTTAGTTTTGATTTGCTGTAATACATCCGCTGCACTATGTTTAGTACTAGGCAATTGATGTAAAATCACAAAATTATAATCCGCTATCTTTTCGGTTCGACGACCAGCGTATTCAATTTTAATCTCATAATTCTTGTTTTGAATAACAGATTGGCGAATTGCAGTTAAATCTGGATGAGGAGAATCGGCAATAATTAAAATTTTCTGCCGTGCATCCAAGACATCAATAAAAATATCTTTGACATTATTCGTTGTAGTGACCTCTCCTTGTACGGAATTCACTGCTACCCTAAAACGTTGTACCCCTGCTGCATTCGCTTCTAAAGTAACTTCTTGCGTCGTAAAAAAATCGTTTCGATTGATGTTTATTGGAATGGATTGTAATTTTCTCGCCTTGCCATTTTCTATTTTAGAAACGACTAAATTAGTTTTGGTATTCGGGCAATTTTGTGCCAACACATCTACTTCTATATTAAATTTGTCGCTTAAATAAGCAATTTTATTATGGTAAACTCGCTTGATTAACAAGTCTCTTTGTGGGGTCGTATCTCCCAAAGCCACCGTAAAAATAGGTGCACCCAAACGATTTCCTGCATAGATTGGATTACTTCCTTCATTATAAATTCCATCAGATGCTAAAACAACTGCACCTAAATTTTGATTGCTGTACAAATCATATAAAGACTTTAACATCTCAGACAAATTACTTGCCTTATCTGTAAAGCTAAAATCTACCCCTTCTCGAACATCGCTCCCAAAAGCATATTCTTTTAAATCATATTTTTCGGATAAATCGTTTTTTAGCGTAGCATAAGCTGTTTTATAGGCTTCCAAAGAAGTTTCATCCAAATCGTCCATGACTGATTCTGACTGGTCTTGTGCCAAAATCACTACGGGTTTCTTCGTATCCGTCAATAAATTTTTAATGAGTGGAGATAATAATAAAGCAGCTAAAGCAGTAGCCGTCAAAAAACGCATGCCGCCTAATAGCCAATTCAGCCAAGCGGCATTATCCTTAAAAGTGTTACTTCTAAAATAAACAACTAGCGCATAGATTAAGCCTAAAATTGCGCAGCCAAGTAGGTACCAAGTCGGGTATTGAAAACTTAAATTATCCAAGTATTATCGGTTTTTAACTACATGATTCTTTTTACCATATAGTTCCTAGAGTTCACAAAGTATATTTTGCTTTAGATAAGTGGCTAAAAAATTAACGTTATTAATTGTTTTAAACATTTAATTATCAATCTATTAAGCCCTCTAAGGCAAAGCTATTCGTTCTATTCTGTAGAACAACTTTGTATATAACGCAAAAATTGGTTTTTGGGTCTAAATTTGTGTAAATTAATATTTAAACTAATGGTAAATCCCACTTTTTTCTCATCAAAGTCAATTCTGCGTCCACCCAATTTTGCACTTTCCTCTTCAATATTTCTTCATCTGCTTCCCACATTGGCGGTCCATAATGAATAGCACAAACAATTTCTTTTTTTGCAAAAGTTTGAAAAAAATGCCGTATAAAAGTATCATCCCCAATCCAGGCATCTTTTGGGTCTTGATATTCGATAGCTATAGGTATAATTTTTACGTGATGCTCTACTGCCATTTTAAAGACACTCGGTTTAAAGGGTAAAGTTTTTGGTAAATCTGTAGTCGTTCCCTCTGGATATATTAAAATAGAATGGCCACCTTTAATAATATCCGCAATCGTTTTTCGAGCATTTGCCCGACTTGTTTTTTCTTCTCTTTTCACAAAATGTACCCCTGAAATACTACATCCATACCCAATTAATGGCCAAGAACGGACTTCTGCTTTGGCTAAAACGAAAGCATTAAAATGGTTGAATTGTGCGAGTGGGTCAATGTAAGACCGATGATTGGAGAGGTATAATATGTTTTGATAATTAGGATTTCCTTTTTTAATAATTTTGACGCCTAAAAAACGCATCATCGCAATACACCATTTTTGGCGCTCCTTCATACCCATCGCTAATTTATCTTTCACAAATGGACTTAATAATAGCATAGTCGATACCGTGACCGTCGAAGCTACCACTAAAAACAAAAAACGAATAATCGCTCTAATAAATCCTATAATCACAGTTCCGTATTTTCAATTTAGAATAAACCCTAATCAAATAGGCAAGCCCCAATCTTTACGAATATCCAATAAAGCGTTATCTATCCAAGATCTTACTGCGACTCTTAAAGCTTCTCCATCCTCCATCCACATAGGTTCGCCATAATGAACCGTAATTTTTTTATTGCGCATCCCAAATTGTTTAAAAAAATGAATCGGCATATTATCTCTTCCTACCCAAGCATCTCCTACATGTCCATATTCAATGGCAATAGGAATAATTTTCACTTTATTCTTAGCCGCCATGTGAAAAGTCCCTGGTTTAAAACTTCCTGTTGTTGGCGTTTCAATAGTTGTACCTTCTGGATAAATCAGGATTGATTTTCCACTTTCAATCGTTTCGGCAATGCTTGAACGGGTTTCTTTTCGGCTCTTATCACTTTCTCGTTTCACAAAATGAACGCCTGTAATACTTGCCCCGTACCCCATAATTGGCAAATTCGCAACTTCTGCTTTAGCTACAGGCAAAGCGGTTATTTTTATTAACTCTGCGACTGGATCTAAATAGCAACGGTGATTAGAAATATATAAATAGCTCTCTTCTTCGTGAATATTTCCCTTAAAGGTCATTTCTACACCAATTACCTTCATCATCGTCACACAACATTGTTGTCGATGTCTTAATCCTAATTCTAAAGACATTCCTTTAAAAAGACCAGTAATAAGCAATCGCGTTATATAAAAAATTAAGACTATTATAAATAAAGTAAGGCGAATAATGCCTCTTGGAATTGTCAACATTATATGGATTTAATCTAAGCGTTTAGAATTCTGGACGAAGATAGGAAAAAAGAGGGAAAGGTATAGAGATGCTGTAGCTTCAATTTGAGGTACATATCTTAGCATCTCTATACTTTTTCACCTTTACACCTATAAAAAATCAATATTCTGCCCCTCCAATAACTACTCGTTAACCCATTATACCGTAAATTTGTAGCTGTGAAGAAGATAGATAAACTTTTACTAACCAGTTTTTTCCCACCCTTCGTGGTGACGTTTTTTATTGCCTTGTTTGTGTTAATTATGCAGACGCTATGGGTGTATATTGATGACATTATTGGTAAAGGAGCTAGTTTAGGCATGATTACCGAATTTATGTTCTATTTATCCGTTTCTCATTTTATCATGGCTTTACCGATTGCGGTGTTAATTTCTTCAGTCATGGTAATGGGGAATTTAGCCGAACATTATGAATTGTCTAGTATGAAATCCGCAGGACTTTCCCTAATACGGGTCATGCGTCCTTTAATGTTTGCTTGTGCAGGTGTTGCCATATTCTCTTGGTTAACCGCTAATTTTTTAACCCCTATTGCCAACCTAAAATTCAAATCTCGGCTCTATGATATGCGAAAACAAAAGCCTACTCTAAATATGGAAGAAGGTATTTTTAATGATGATTTTGAGGGATATCGAGTTAGAATTGGAGAAAAAGCAGCAGATAATCAAACTATAAAAGACGTATTTATTGCCAATCATATAACTGCACAAAAAGATAGGTTAAATGAGTTAATCGCTAAAGGTGGATTCATGTATACTACACCTGATGAACGTTTTTTAGTGATGGAATTAGAAGATGGGGAACAATTTCAAGAGGGCAATCGCTATGCAGGCAATACCAATCGAGCGCCTTTTGTCAGAACTTCTTTTGAAAAATATACGAAGATTTTTGACATGCAGGAGTTCGACATCAATCGAACAGACGAAGAGCTATTTAGAACACATTATTCTATGTTAAGTATGAGTCAATTAGTTGAAGCCATTGATTCTATAGACCAGCAAGTATTGGATAGAAAAGAAACCGTTAGCACTTATGTTGACCAATATATTAATGCCTTAAAACCACTCAAATTAGTAGAAGAAGCGACAGAAAACACGCCTAAAGATACTGGAGCAATCAACTTGGATATTTCGGTAGCTGATACCCTAAAAGAGGATAGTATTCCAACGCTTGCAAATAAAGCTAATTCAAAACTGAAGTATGATGCCAAGTATAGTACCAAAAAGGTTGGTGGAAAAAAAGTCCCTGTAAAAAATCGTAAGATAACCAACGTTATGAAACTTAAAACTAAAGTGGCAGCGCAAACTATTGATAAACCTCTAAAGGAATACAAAAGTATCCTTGAAACTTTTCCTGAAACTAAAAGGCAACCTTATTCCACTAAAGCCATCCAACATGCTAGAAGTATAAAAAGTAATTCAGAATCTGCTTACCGTTTCTTAGTAAAAACAAAAGAAAAACGCATCAAACATGTTTTCGAGTTATATTCAAAATATTCATTTGCGGTCGTTTGTTTTGTCTTTTTATTTATTGGTGCGCCGATGGGTGCTTTAGTCAGGAAAGGCGGATTTGGTTATCCTTTATTGATTGCCATTATCTTTTTTATGTTGTTTATTACCTTGACGCTTACCTTTAAACGAATGGCAGAAGCGTTTGTCGTGCCACCTATTCTAGCGGTCTGGTTACCTAATTTAATCATTTTGCCAATCGGCTTTTTCTTGACCTATAAAGCCATGAATGATGCTAAAGTATTTGATACGACTCGAATTCAAGCTGTTTTCCAATGGATAGTTGAACGGTTTCAACGGAAAAAAAAGACAAAGTATTGAAGGATTACACTTTAACAGGTTAAGATTTGAATATTTTCAAAAGGTTGAGCAGCTCAAATTATATCCCCAAATGGCTATATTGTTTTATGGTTATATTGTTGAGTAGGATTTTATCCCTATTTTAAGCTACAATTATTAAGCAATGTAACAATTCAACAATCTTCAACAGAAAGTCTATTTTTCACCCTGATGCAGTATAGAAGACTTAACAATAAAGTTTCAAATTCAAATCCAACCTCAAAAGCGAGCCGTAAGATTGAGATTGAAGTTGAAGTTTCCATGGATTAATCTAAACTGCCTTTTAACTGCTATTTTACATGCCAACTATTTCTTCAAAGCGTTCTTCTTTCGGCCAATCAATTTGGGCAATTATTCAAACTAACCTTTATTTGGCTATAGCTTTTCTCAGTTTTATTACGCTAGGTGGCATTGCTCTATCTCTCTTGAATCAAGGAGATTTATTACTTTATTTTAGTGAAAATAGAACACCTTTTTGGGATATTTTTTTTAGGAACGGCACTAAGTTAGGAGAAGAATGGACTTATATTGGTTTCCTTATATTCTTTTTGTTTATTCGTTTTCGTTATGCGGTATTAATTCCGATTACAGGCATAATCGTTACCATTATTAGTTTTCTAAGTAAAAGTTTTTTCTTACATCCTCGTCCTTCTTTATACTATAAAGACTTAGGCACTTTAGGAGATATTAATTTAGTAGAAGGCGTGTATTTAGTGAAAGGCTTAAGTAGTTTTCCTTCTGGGCATACCATGTCTGCCTTTGCTATTTTTACGCTCGTCGCTTTATTATTAAAGCAAAAGAAAGGCGTCGCACTTTTATTATTTGCTATGGCAATAATCGTTGGATTATCAAGAATTTATTTAGTACAGCATTTTTTAGAAGATGTCTATTTGGGTGGGGTTATGGGTTTTTTGATTGCTGTTTTTATTTATGAAATACAGCGAAGATTTCCTATGGATACGAGTCGGTGGATTGACAGGAAATGGAGTTAAACTTTAGCTAATGGATTTTTTCTTTAGGGCTAATTCTGCTTAGCACAATCTTCCCAACGGTTTTTATTTTCCAATGGATTATAAGGATGCGAACCATTTAACATGGATAACGACTAAATCTTATTAGTTGGCAGTTTTTCAAGAATAAAAATTTTTAGACACGCTCACCAATCACTTAATATCACACCACAACAACTTCCGATCCTCAATATAAGCTTCCAACTTATCCCCTACTTGAACAGGCCCAACACCTTTAGGCGTTCCCGTATAAATATAATCTCCAACTTGTAATTTGAAATATTGAGATACGTAAGTAATGAGGTAATTAAAGGAAAAAATTAAGTCTTTGGTATTCCCTAACTGAACTCGTTCTTCATTTTTAAATAAAGAAAATTCGATATGTTCTGCGTTTTTTAGCGTACTTAAAGGGATAAATTCACTAATGGCTGCAGAACCATCAAAGCCTTTTGCAATTTCCCAAGGATGGCCTTTAGCTTTGAGTTGTGATTGTAGATCACGCGCTGTAAAATCTATACCGATAGCTATTTCTTCATAGTATTTAGAAGCAAATTCAGGTTGGATATGACGGCCGTTGCGCGTAATTTTTAAGACAACTTCTACCTCATAATGCAAATTCTTGGTGAACTCAGGATAATATAATGGTTTATTATTAACTAATAAAGCCGAGGGCGGTTTCATAAAAACCAAAGGCTTGGTAGGAACTGGATTGTTTAGTTCTTTAGCGTGGTCGGCATAATTCCGTCCGATACAGATTATTTTCATATTTTATAGAAGTCAGAAGTCAAACCGAAAATTAAAATTTCCTGTCAGAGGTCAGACTTGCTTAAGGCAATCTGACAGTTCACGGTCTGACAATGAAATGGTCTGACATCTGACTGCTTATGTTACCAACGCCTTCCATATCCTCTTTCAACCGCCATTTCTAACGGCCTCCGAAGCATGGTTAACATTTTTTGAAATTCTTCTATTTTATCGAGAATTTCTCTAATATTTCTATTTGTAATTTCTCCAATATCTTTAGCAATCCTCAATTTAGTATCTAATTCTATGGACGCACTATTGGCGATACGGAGATAAGAAAGAAATTTTGCGCTACTCTTTTTTTCTGCACCTTTCGCTATGCTAGAATGGATGTTTTGCGCACAATCACGGATTTCAGTAATTAAACCAAAATCTTCTTTCTTTGTTCGTTTTTTAGTAAGGTCATACACCTCTGCCATTAAGGACACAGCCATTTGCCATACTTTAAGTTGTTTATAGGTTGCCATTTTAAATTGTTTAAAGATTTCCTCATAGTAATTTCGTTTTGGCAATATTTAAACCTCCCTATTTAATTTTTGATAAAGCTACTCTTTTGTAGCATTTTAATACTGGTGCTATTTTGCTATTTAATGTATTAGATCGCTAGGTTCGCCCAAAATTAGTTAATAAAATAAAATATTATCAAAAT
>JAFMDF010000368.1 GCA_017857395.1 Bacteroidota bacterium
TTATTTTGATAATATTTTATTTTATTAACTAATTTTGGGCGAACCTAGCGTTGTACAGCTTGCTTATTAGAGATTGGTTGAATACTGAGCATTTTTTGTAGGTCATTGTTTCGAGCAATGACATTGACTTTCATGCTATCGACCAAATTAACGGCTAATGCATAGGAAGTAGAAGTTACAAAGAACAGCCAGTAAGAGGATAATCTGGGACTCATTACGGGTACAGTAAAAATGTATCTTTTTAGATGCCTAACTTTTGCATACCCCATTAGCATTTCCTTATAGGTAAGCGTTTCTCCATTACTGATGTCGAAGTTTTGGTTGTAAAAATATTCTTGTAATAGCACGCCTGTCAGGTATTGTATTACATTGCGAATACCAATAGGCTGACATTTAGTGTTTAACCACTTTGGAGCAATCATGATTGGGAGTTTCTCTACTATATCTCGAATAATTTCAAAAGAAGCACTTCCACTTCCTACAATGATTCCTGCTCGGAGTGCGGTCAAAGGTGCTCGACAAGTATTTAAAATATTTTCTACGTCGAGGCGTGATTGTAAATGTGGAGAGAGATTTTCGGATTCGTTTACAATGCCTGTTAAATAAATTACTTGTTGGACAGTTGAGGCATCCATATATGCCTTGAAATATAAAGCAGATTGGCTTTCTTGCTTAGAGAATTCTCCAATAGCAGCCGTCATGGAATGAATGAGGTAATAGGCCACATCAAAATCTGTTGGAAAATCTGCAAACTGAGGCACTTCTAAGAAATCTACTTCCACCACCTCAACTTTTCCCTTCCACGATTCTAATATCTCAAAACGTGTTTTATCCCTTGTACAAGCTAGTATTTCGTGCCCTTGCTCTACTAATACAGGTAATAGTCGCTTACCTACGTATCCTGTTGCACCTGTAAGAAGAATTTTCATTGAGTTATTTTTAGATAGTTATTGAATAGGCAATAACTTACTTGTAAAAGAAATAAAATGACCTTTGTTCAATTTTGGCTACCTAATTCTTTATTTGCTTATTGACCCTCTTTTTTGAAAAAACTAATTACAATAGCAACAGTTAGTCCTATGGCCCCTATTAAAGCTACCCATTGCAAACTGGGAATACCTCCCCAATGTCTTACCGAAATAGCTACCAATGCCCACACGCCCACTCCAGCAAATACTTGAATATCTCTTTTTGCTAAAACTAGATAATTGACCAAAGTGGCCACTACAATCAAAATTAGCGTCCACACTTCTTCAGAGAAGAGAAAACTAAAATTAATTTTGGCAAAGTAAGCAGAAAAATTGGCAATAGTTGCCACCGTAATCCAACCCGCATATAAGCCAATCGGAAACCAAACAAAGGTTTTGAAAGACCTAGAAACGGTAGCTCGATTCATATTTAAGGTGGTGATAATTTTTAGTAGAGAAAACAGCATCACCAGCATTATCAAGACTGTTAGCCAAGTTATTTCATTGAGCCAAAACCATAGCCAAGCAGCATTGGCAACATTCGTTATACTATACCACGGGCCAATTTCTAATATAAAATCATCCGCTTTGTCTTTTGAAAAGGCACGAATGACTTGAAAAATAGAAAAGGCTATGAGTGCAATAAAAATTAAACCCCAAATAGCAAAAGCATAGCCCGCAGGAGTAAACAAGTTGGCATATTCTGCACTTAGAGAACCAACGGTATTTCCATTAATGCCAATTACATTAGTGGCGTAATTCCAGCCAATGACCGCTATCGTAATAACTAGATTGATAATTGCATAAATCTTTTTCATGATTTTAATTTTGAGTCATAAACTTACCAGATAGATTAAATAAGCACAAGAGGGCATCAACTATTTTTTCCTTCTTTTGTTTAAGTCACATGATAATGATTTCTTTTTTACTTCCTTTTTTAATATTTCAAAACAAGATGGTTGTTTTTGATTTTAGCCCAAGCAGCTCTTTATCAGAATGGGCGGTAGTTGATGATATTGTAATGGGTGGACGGTCTGATGGAGGTTTATATTTAAATGAGGCTGGGCATGCCGTTTTTAAAGGCAAGGTATCGGTAGAAAATAATGGAGGATTTTCTTCTATTAGGCATCGCTTTCAGAAAAAAAAAGTAGAAGGGTACGACAAAGTGTTAATAAAACTCAAGGGGGATGGAAAACGCTACCAGTTTAGGGTAAAAGCTAATAAATATGATAGGCATTCCTACATTTCTAATTTTCAAACATCTGGGGAGTGGCAAACGATTGAAATTTTACTGTCTGACCTCTACCCAACCTTCCGAGGTAGGCGATTGAGCCAGCCAAATTTCTCTAGTCAAACAATAGCAGAAATTGCCTTCCTGATAGGTAATAAAAAAGCAGAAGCATTTAAATTGGAGATAAATGTTATTTATTTAGACAAATTGAAGTCATAGAGTAGCTAAAGAACAGAGGAACAGAAAAGTCCATAACATAGTTCTAAACCAATTTTTTTTCACCAGTTGCAATATTGTTTCTTCATTAAAGTTACCCTTAGAAATTGTATAATGAAGTGGTACAAATTGAAGAAATGTGATGCCCCATAAGAGTGCGATAATCAAAAAACTACCAAGTGTATACCAGGAAATTGCTCCCCATAATTGGATTCCCGACAACAATAATTGCCCAAGCATTAAAGGTAGTACGACATAGCTAATTCGAGCAGTATATATATTATGCCATTTCATCAGTCTTTCTCGGTGATAATACTTAAACCCTGGATAGACGACCAATTGAACCATCCAAATCATAACCAATAACCCAAAGTCAAATAAAAGGCGTATTAATGACAGAGTCATAATCTTTTGCTTTATATTAGAATTCCACGAAATTTGTATCAATCATCACTAGTGAGTTTCCATTGATGTTGAAAGTGGACTTTTTTTAGGATTAGAAAAAAAGGAATCCACCAAATGAAGTCGTTGGTGAAAAGCGTGTAGATAAATTCGAAAGGTACGATGCCTTGCAGGTAATTAAAAAGGAAGCCAATAGGACCAAAAATTTTTCCCAAAAAACCTACTGCCACAATAGGCCAATGCCTTATTGGGTCATAAGATGCCCACCAATACCCAAGGCCATAAACGCCAATGACCATCCCCATCCCTTGCCATACCATCGGGTGATTGAGTGGTTCCATTCCTACTAACTCAAAAAAGTGATTGGGAAAAAGTATTACCCAAGCTCCCCAGAGGAGATTGTAGATGGCAGCAAGCCGTAAGGTATTTTTCATAAAATAATCCGATTATTATTTGTAATGAATACAGTTGTGTTGTTAAACATTCTATAAAACAAGGTCTTTTAGGTTCTATTAAAATATTTTTTGTAAATCTTTTTACGAGGATAGAAACCCATAAAAATAGCAGGATACATTATCCACGAAAGAAAAAATACAGGCCCTTTGAAAGTGATATCATCTATAATATAAGAAGTGCTATCCGTTATTTTTCGCACGATATGTTTATGTTTCCAATAGGAAAGTGGAAAAGGTAGCTTCACGCCTTCATCGATAAAAAAAGATTCTGTTTCGTTTTCCCCATTATCTGTTATGAGACTTATCCATTCTGCTTTTATGGGGCTATGGAATCGCAAGTGTACCTTATCACCTTTTTTAGAACCCGTGAATTCAACAATCTCCATATCGGCATGACTTGGCTTTAGCGCCTCAAACAGATTTCTATCAAACTGCCGCATGATGTCCTGATAATTGCCATCGACCTTAGTTCTTAGTTGAATATTCATTTGTACTATATTAGCTATTTACTCAAATACGCGGAATACATCCAAACCAATTTTTCCTGTTCTCGGAGATAATCGCTCATGAGTGCATTGGTTCCTTCATCATTAATCTCAGCAGAGAGATTAAGTATATGTCGTTGCTTGGTAAGAATAGTTTTGTAAGAAGCGAGTACTTCTTCAATGGCTTTGTTGCCATCTGTTATTTCGTTACTTTCTTGTATGGTAGAATGTCGAAGATACTCTGTGTATTTATGTCCTGGCACATGACCTAATGTTAGAATCCGCTCCGCTATTTCATCAATTTTCAATAACAGGTTATTATAGAGTTCTTCAAATTTAAGGTGTAGTTCAAAGAACTTATCTCCCTTAATGTTCCAATGATAACCTCTGGCATTCTGATATAGAATTGAATAATTAGCTAGTAAGTCACTCAATAGCGTAGCCAGTTCTTTGCTTTTCTGTATATCAAGACCTATTCTGTTTGTATTTTTCATATGCATTTACTTAGTAATTAATTTGAGGTTGATATATTAAAATAAAATTTCATATTCATGGTTTTAGGAACGAGGAAAATATTAATTTTCAAACTATAGTCGATAAATTACTCTTTCCAGTTGAATAAATTTCTTTAGGCATTTTCTCTACCGTACACTTATGATTTTATAAAGGATTGCCCCTACAAGATTCACGATTTTCAGAAAGTGTACGGTAGTGACTTTATCAATCATATTGTCCTTGATGATATATTGCTTTTTTACTTTATTAATTGGACAATATTCTCAATTATTTACTTTTATGTCCTAATTTCTTAAACTCTTGTAATCCTAAATAAAATCCAACTCCAAATAAAAGAGTGACTATTCCAGCGAAATAGGGTATAAGTGCGGTCATTTTTTATCGATTTTAATAAGTTTTAAATAGATGGCAAAACCAAGAATTGAGGGGACCCAAAGGCCAACAAAAATAGCTCCTTCCTTTTCACCTTTGAACCATGAAAGTTCAGCAAAGATTAGACATAAAAACGCCAATAAAAGCATAATCATGTCTGTTTTAGTGAGTTGTTTTAACATAATGAATGAATTTTAATGAAATATTTAAACGATGAAGAATTAGTGTTGAATTTATTTTTAAGAACGATTGTTAATCAAGCCCACCACTTCTTGACTCACCAGCTCAGCCACTTGTCTACCAGTTCTCATCGATGCATTGATAGAACCATTCAATAGAAAATCTCCGCAGGCATACAATCCATCTCTTATTTTTAATTGATGTCCTAAGATTTTGTTTTGTACCTTTCTTTGGTCTGGAAGTGCATAATGAATCTTTCGTGTATGAAAATGTTGCCAGTCTTGTACTTCTTTACCAAACCACAATTCCAGTTCTTTTCGTACTTGTTTTATTAAATCAGAAGTGGGAATATTTACTGGACCAACAATGGAAATGGAAACTAAATGTTGCCCGTCGGGGGCATAGCCTTTAGCTACATTACTAATTGTGCAAATATTGTTTGAAATTCGTTTAGGAAAAGTATTTAAAGCAATCAAAGGAAGATTTATTGGCGGCTTATCCGTAATAAAATGAAGGTGAATGGTACTTTGGTACTCAATATTTACCGATGCGAACTCTTTTACTAACCCAATCGCTTCAGTAGCTACAATTATATGAGGTGCTGAAAAATTAGAACCATCACTTAATGTTACGGTTTGCCTATCTATTCGATTAACTTTTGCACCCGTTAAAATTGCCTCTTTGGGTAATCCCTGTGCCAATTGTTTTGGAATCTCTTCCATGCCTAAATTCGGTACGGCAGTTTGACCTTCACCAAACATTTTGAAAACAAAGTCAAACATTCTTCGACTTGTAGCTAGTTTTTTTTCCAAAAATATTCCTGAATAAAAAGGGGCAAAAAATCGCTCTATCATTTTAGGGCTAAAACCATATTCTCTAGCCAGTATTTCCTTAGTCGATACTTCTTTTTGCTCGAAAATTTCAGCAATTGACATTTTCGAAAGCCGAAACTTAAGTTGGAGAATACGCAACTTATCTATCAGACCTCCAGCATTGGAAAAAAGTGTAGGGAAAAAGCTGCCAGGGTCTCTAAATGGGTCACCAATTCGGTCTTTTGTGCCATCGGGGTAAAGCAATAAAGCCCCTGGCAAAAATGTTTGTAAGTTCAATTCATTATAGTCTAACCATCTCTTTGCTTCCGGATAAGCAGTCAATAAGACCTGAAAGCCATAATCTAACCGAAAGGAATCTACTACATCTGTTTTTACTCGGCCACCTATTCTTTCTGTGGCTTCTAGTAATAAAAAGTCAATTCCGTCAGCTTGAAGCTGTCGAGCGGCAGTTAATCCAGATAGCCCCCCTCCGATAATAATTACAGTTGGTGTCATTTCATTTTTTTGTATTTCTGTCGAATAATTTAATAAGAATTAATTAATTAAATCCATTCAAGCAAGAACAACTGATTCTTTCAAAAAACGAATGGCACTTGCATTGAACGCAGCCGCTTTTTCAATATTTACTATATGACCACATTTGGGAATTATTTCCAACCTAGCCACAGCTTGCTGCTTTACCAATTTGTTAATGGAAGGTAAAAACATAAAATCCTCTGACCCCATCAAGTATAACGTTGGAATATTGATAGGATTCTTCCTAAAAAAAGCTAATAATGGATTGATTTCCTTAGCTAGGGTAAACCAGCGTTTGAATTCTTTTTCATACATTCTTTTAGCTTCTCGAACAAAAATATTTCTAGACTTCTGATGCTTTTTACGGGGCATAATAATCAAGGCAAATAAACGATAAAGCCATATAAAGGGTACTATCTTTTGTAAAAAAATTCCTAAATGCATTAACACTTGGCCTCTTAAATTCAATTTCATAACTGCACCTCCCATCACCATACTTCTCGCTTTTTCTGGAAACCGACGGGTGATATCTTGAATGATAATAGTACCCAAGGAAATGCCAATAAAATGAGTTGTTTTTATTTGTAAATAATCTAATACCTCTATTATTTCGTTGCCAATACCTTCAAAGGTATAAGCATCCATCTGTTCATAGATTGGATTCTGAGAATGACCATGTCCTCTTAAATCAATTAGAAGTACATTAAAGTGTTTTTTAAAGTCAGCTAACTGTTTATACCAAATAGAGCTACTTCCACCAGCACCGTGAATGAAAGTGACCCATTCAGCTTGTGGGTTAAGGATATGTTTTGTGTAATGAAGCATATTTGCTAAACAAGAAAGGATAGAATAGGTTGTGAAAATTTATCCAAGTAATACTACAGCATATTTTTTTAAGATCTCTATTTCCATAATTTCTAAGGCTTTTTCATGGGTTGATGCTAATATTATAGGTGGGGCAACTCCCGCCACCATGGCCTCTCTCCAACGCAAAGCACATAAACACCATTGGTCACCAGGCTTTAAACCAGGAAAATTATATATAGGTAAAGGGGTGCTTAAATCATTTCCTCTACTTTTGGTATAAGTCAAAAATTCCTCAGTCATTTTTGCACAAACTACATGGGTACCATAATCACTTGGGCCTGTGTTGCAAAAACCATCTCGATGAAAACCAGTCAAGGGGTCAAAACAGCATGGTTTTAGTGGAGCGCCTAGCACATTTTTTGCAGTTGTTTTTCTCATTTTTTGAGTTCTTTTTTACAAGTAATGATTACTTACTTGAGTTTCAGCTAAGGTATAAAGACTAAGCAACAAGCTAAACTTTTATTACAATTTAAAACTAGTTTAATAAAGCTCTAGTCTTGTCTTCAATCATTAGTTCAATAGCATCATTAGCAATCTTATAATTAAGGATTGCCTCTTTGAGAACAGGTGTAGTCGCTATTTTCTGTTCGAATAAAAGAAATTCTTGTTGACTTAACGTTCCATTTAGATATTCTTCTATTTTTATAACAGTTGACTCTTTCAATCTTATTTTTTTCATGTTATTATTTTATTAAGCATCTTATTGAGTAACAAATTTATATCCCACACCTCTGACCGACTGGAACCATTCTGGCTTTCTGGTGTTTTCCTCGAAATATTTTCTAAAGTTTAATATAAAATTGTCAATTGTCCTTGTAGAAGGGTAAGTATCATATCCCCATATCGCTTGGATAATTTTCTGTCTGGGTAAGACTTTATTTTTGTATTTAAAAAATAATTTTAACATTATTGACTCACTTCTTGTTAAATTGAAAATTCCTTTATTGCCTTTAGCCTCATAAGTGGAAAAATTAACATAGTGATTGCCAAATTCAAAAAACTCGAACTCCTTGTTTTGGAAACTACTATTTCTGTTTATCAACTTTTGAACCCGTAATACTAATTCTTCTAAGCTAAATGGTTTTGTCAGATAATCATTTGCCCCTGCCTTCAAGCCAGATACTCTATCAGGGGCAGTATTCATTGCTGTCAACATCATTATTGGGGTAAGCTGGTCTGTTTGTCGAATTTGGTTACAAATTTGGAAACCATCCATTTCAGGTAACATTAAATCCAAAAGAATTAAATCAAATTTCTGTTCTTGATAGAGGCTCAAAGCTTTTCTTCCGTTATTAGCAGTTATTACCTCATAATTTTCTAATTCTAAATTCAATTTGACTACATCTAGTATAGTTTTTTCGTCTTCGACTAAGAGGATTCGCATACTTATTTTTGAGTT
>JAFMDF010000369.1 GCA_017857395.1 Bacteroidota bacterium
CACTAGCTTTCGGATTAGGTGGTCGAGAGGTGGCAGGTCGCCAATTAGAACAGTTTTTTGACGCTAAAAATAATAAAGAAGACTTTAAAGTGATTAAAGGAAGTAGAATAGCTGGAAAAGAAGCGACTAATTAAAAAAATTGTGGGGTTGTGAGATTGCACGATTTATTGTACCAACAAAAGGAGGTTCTTATTGCTAGAACCTCCTTTTGTTATACTGATTCAATTAAATTTTCTACTTACAGCTTCACCGTCCGCTGCCTCAATAAATGATCTGCCATCACTAAAGCTGCCATCGCTTCTACAATCGGCACCGCCCTCGGTAAAACACAAGGATCATGCCTCCCCTTCCCTATTACTTCCGCTGGTTGACCATCCATGTTTACAGATTCCTGAGCTTCCACAATCGTAGCAACAGGTTTGAAAGCTACCCTAAAATAAATATCCATTCCATTAGAAATCCCTCCTTGAATCCCTCCAGAATAATTGGTTTTAGTTTTTATGACACCGTTTTCATTATAAAATCGGTCATTATGCTCCGACCCTCTCATAGTCACTCCATCAAAACCAGAACCATATTCAAAGCCTTTACAAGCATTAATACTTAGCATCGCTTTCGCTAAATCCGCATGTAATTTATCAAAAGCTGGCTCGCCCAAACCTGTTGGGTTACCCTGTATGACTGCTGTCACTACTCCACCAATGGTGTCTCCTGCTTTCCGTACTTCTTTGATTAAATCAACCATTTCTGCTGCCACTTCTAAATCTGGGCAACGAACAGGGGTCTTCTCCGTATTATTAAAATCTAGTGTCTGATAAGGTTGCCCCACTTTAATATTCCCTACTTGACTCACATATCCATTTATGATAATTCCTTGTGATTGCAGGAATAATTTTGCTACGGCACCTGCTGCCACTCTAGCAGAAGTCTCCCTTGCGGAAGAACGCCCACCACCTCGATAATCTCTTAAACCATATTTTTCTTGGTAGGTAAAATCCGCATGAGAAGGCCGATATTTATCGGCTATATGACTATAATCTTTGGACTTTTGGTCCTTGTTCATAATAATCATACCAATCGGCGTGCCTGTCGCTTTACCTTCAAAAATCCCTGATAAAATTTGTGCGGTATCTGGTTCTTTTCGTTGCGTAACAATCTTTGATTGCCCTGGTCTCCTTCTTGCTAACTCGCTCTGTATAAAGGCTTCATCTATGGGCAATCCTGCTGGACAACCATCAATAATTACTCCTAAGCCTTTACCGTGAGATTCGCCGAACGTACTGATTTTAAATGCTTTTCCGAAAGTATTTCCTGCCAAAATTAGTGGGTTGGTTGCCTGTCTGCCGACAGGTAGAATTAATAATTAGTTGATTGGTTGGTTAGTGCTATTGGTTTGGTGGCGCAAAAGTATAATAAATTTGTCCGAAAAGATGATGGACGGTTAGTAAATTATTTCATTATTTACAAAATCTTTCTTTGTTTAAAACTTGATAACATATAAGCTAGTAGATAATCAGGTAAAAATTGATAATCATCCGTTGTCTTCATTCATCCGTTGGTAGAAAACAGACCAACGGATGAATGAAGATAACGGATTTGACGAGCTAGCCGAGATTTTAAATATTATTTTAATATCATTTTTTTAGCGGACGCTCTAAATATATACTGTAAATTAGCTACATTCGTTTTGAACACTCCATCATTTAGCTAAAATCACTAAAAAACCATTTATTTATGTCAACCTCACTTTCAGAAACCTATACTTATCGTTGCGGCGAAAAAATACTATTAGAAAAAAATCCACACCAATTTGTCGTTCGAGCTTTACCTACTCAATTAAAAGAACTAGGTTGGAGTGAATTGGAACAAGTTTCTTCTGCTTCTACAAGAATTACTACCTCTACCAGAAATTTAGAAACTAGAATGGATGTTTCGCGTGGGTTTGCTCCCACTCACCATGCTTATCAAACAAAGACCAATCAAGAAGCTTTCTTAATTACGGACCGTGTATTTGTACATTTCAAACGACAACCTACTCAAAAAACCTTAAATAAGTTTATAGCCAAGTACAACTTGGTCTTGCTAGAAAAATATTCGCCAAAGGACTTCTTATTACAATTGACGGATAATACCAATATGAATCCTGTCAAACTAGTGGTTTTATTAACTGAAAAAGAATCCTTGATAGAATCTGCTGGACATGATTTAAATATTCGGGTCGTCAAATATCAAGCATTATTACCAACAGATTCTTCTTATATTCAACAATGGCATTTACACGATAGACTTGTTGACGCTGATTTTGATAGCCGAGCGTCTAGTAATTGTGAACAAGCATGGAATTTATTAGGCAATTATGGAAATTCAGCTGTGGTCGTTGCGGTAACGGATGATGGTTGTCGATTAGACCATGCTGATTTTAATTCAAGCAATAAATTTGCAGCTTGGGGTTATTTTCAAGGCCGTAGATTGATTAATAATATTGATTTTCAGGCAAATCCTAACTCAATGTACCAAAGTGGTAATGACCACGGTACTTCCTGTGCTGGGGTCATTGCAGGAGAAGCCGACGCCGTAAAAACCGTTGGCGCAGCGCCAGATACTGGTCTTTTACCTATTAAATGGGAATCAGGGGATGGTGGCAGTTTATTTATCAGTGATTCTAAATTATTGACTGCTTTAGACTTTATTGCAGACAAAGTTGAGGTAATGTCTAACTCATGGGGAAATAGTCCGAGGAGTCTTTGGGAAAATCAAGTTATCAATAGAATTGAACAATTATCCCTTAATGGAGGGAAAAGAGGAAAAGGCATTGTCTTTTTATGGGCAGCAGGTAATGAGAATTGCCCGATTCAATTAGATTCGGATATACCTATTCCTTATACGAATGGCGTAGAATTTAGACCTAATCAAATTGTCTGGAAAGGGGTAAGAAGCGCCCGAATTTTTCAACATAATTTAACCAATTTATCTGGCGTAATGCATATTGCCGCATTAAGCAGTACCGCACAACGCAGTCATTATTCAAATTATGGCCCTGGCATTAGTTTAACTGCACCTTCTAGCAATTCACATACTTATTATAGAATGCAAATAGCTGGTTTGGGCGTAACAACGACAACTGGTGCTGGGTCAGGTGTTACCGATTCTTTTGGTGGTACTTCTAGTGCTACGCCGTTAGTCGCTGGAATCGCTGCTTTAGTAATAGCTGCTAACCCCAATTTAACGGCGGCAGAAGTAATTACCCTCCTAAAAGAAACAGCTTCTAAAGATTTGAATTTCACACCTTATCCTAAAACTCCACCAACAGATTTTGACCCTGATGTTTCCTGGGATGTATCGCCAATTGCGCCTTATGACACAGGCGACTTTACAGATATTGGCTTACCAGAAGGTACTTGGAGTCCTTGGTTTGGTCATGGGAAAGTGGATGCTTTGGCAGCAGTTTCAGTTGCTTTAGCTAAAAAAGAACCACTTCTGCCTCCTTCTTCAACTACATTCGAGGCAAGCAATACGCCTAATTTAGCGATTCCTGATAATGATGAAGTTGGTATTAGGGATGTTATTTCAGTCGCTAAATCGGGTAACCTTCTAGCTATTAATTTGAGCCTAGACATTACCCACTCTTATATTGGCGATTTAATGGTTAGTTTAATTGCACCGTCAGGAGTGGAAGCTATTTTGCATAATCGAAGTGGGGCTTCCGCTAATGACTTAAAAAAGATGTTTGACAACAATACTAATACTAGTTTAAATTCCTTATTAGGAACGTCTATCCAAGGAGATTGGCAATTGGTTGTCAAAGACTTAGCAAATCAAGATATAGGTCAATTAAATAGCTGGGACTTGAGCCTACAATTCGAGGAAGCGTCAGAAAGGTTGATAGAATTATTGGATGTTTCAGGCATTGCTATTCCTGATAATACCACAGATGGTATTGAACGAATCATTAAAATTAATGAGTCAGGTAAAATTATAGCGGTTGAAATAGATCTAGATATTACGCATACTTTTATTGGAGACTTAACAGTTGAATTAATTGCCCCTCGGTCTGGAAGTTTCGTTTTGCATAATCAGACAGGCGGCAGCAAAGACAATCTTATTCGTACTTATTCTATTACTAATATGGCTGCCTTAATTGAGTTAGAACAAAAATCTGTAAAAGGTAATTGGAAACTGCGAGTGGTAGATAATGCAGATAGAGACGTCGGAAAATTGAATGTTTGGCGATTGCGTTTTTTGCTGAAATAATTCAATTAGTTAGTGCTTAGTGCTTCCAGAACTTGGAGTTCTCGAAGCACTTCTCCTACAATTTATCCATTGTATCTTTTTGTGCTACAACGAATTATTAAAGGGCAACGGATTTGGGTTCATAAAATCACAAAATCTTCCCCAATTCCCCAGCCATTTCTTCCAAACTAGTCTCTAAAGCTTTATGTTTATTTTCTAAAGAAGCAATTTGCTTTTGCTCATTACTTAACATGTCATCAAAGGAACTAAAATTGGCGTCAATTCTATTTTTAATATGCTTCACATAAGTATTTAATTTACCAGAAACTTCTTCTTCTATACGCAACCGACCTTTGGCTATTTCGGCTTGAAAACCATTAATCACTTTCCGTCTTTTTAAACCTACAGAAACCCCCGCAAATAATAAGCCGATAGTCGATAAAACACCGCCTGTAATATCAAAAACCATCCCATTGGTAACCGTAGCTAAAATAATTCCAATGACAGCAATACCGCCACCTGCTGCCATATTCGGCATTAAATTATCGCTATCTGGAAATAATTCTTGATCAGCAAAATTTTCGGAACGACTTAGAAAATTTTTAAAGGCCGCTTGTAACTCTCTTAAAATATTGCTGCGCTTTTCCGCAATGGCACTAAATATTTTATGATTATTCTTCAAAATAGTTTGGCTATTTTGGATTTTCAAATCAATGATTTTAGCCATTTGCTGAATACTTTCTGCTAAGTCTACTACCCCATCATTCAATTTATCTTTCAGAATCGTATTTAAATCTTGCTCAAAATTCTTGGTCAATTCGTCTAACCAATCTTTAGCAGACGCCCCACTCGTAAAAATAGACGAAAATTGCCGTTTGATTAAACTGCCAAAAGACAAGCCTGCTTTTAATTCATCCTCTGTGTTTCTAGTAATTTTATCATAACCGCCCAATAAATTCTCTACTAAGGTAGCGACTTGTTTATTGGATTTGACCTCCTGTTCTTCTAACGTTCCCCTAATGTCTAAACGAAATTCTTTATCTGCTAAATTTTGTTGTTTTCTATCCAAAACCCCTCTATAAATTCGTTCATTGATATTTTTGGAAGTTTTAATATTATTCTGCAATTTTAAAACGGGTGCTTTTCCACCTGTAATATTATCCGCAATGTATTTTCTAATCGGTAAAAAGCCACTATTTTCTTCGTCTCCTTCTATTTCTTGTTTGGCAGATACGGCAAAAACATTGGGTTCCATAATGCCCTTTTTCGCTGAATAATCCTTTACCCCATTGATATTGACCTTTAAATCTGCTTCATTCATCAAATCTTTTTGCTGTAGTACAAAAACGATTTTTTTGCGCCAATCCGAATGAATATAATCAAAGAATTCCCAAGCGGATTGTCGGTACGGGTTTTTAGCTTCAAACACAAAGACAATTAAATCAGAGGCAGGGATGAAATTCTCTGTAATTTCTTGGTGATGTTTGATAATCGCATTTGTACCTGGTGTATCTACTATCGCAATCTCTTTTAGTATATCAATCGGTTGAAAAATCTTTTTCAAATTTTCATTAATGGAGATAATTTCCTCCGTCTCTCCATATAAAATTTGTTGAATCGTATCCGTCATTGGTTGCGGCGCCACCTTACAAATCTCCTTGCCTGTTCCTAAAAGGGCATTCACAAAACTACTTTTGCCTGCTTTGACTTCTCCAACAATCACGAACATAAAAGGCTCGTTAATCCGATTGCGCAAATCACTCACGGTGCTTGCGAGTTCTGTATGTCCAATTTGTACGGTTAAATCGTGTAATTGTCTCACTAAATCATCAATCTTAACCCGATAAGTTTTTAGCGATTGATTGAGTAATTTTTCCATCTTATGATGATTGTTAAATTGTTGAATTGTTTGATTGTTGTTGTTTTAGACGTACCTGAAAAGAAGAAGTCATTATTGTATGACAGAATTTTCTAAAATAGGTATCGTCTCTGGTCCTTTGCAAAAAATTAAGTCCAAGATACTTAAATTTGGTAAATAACCTGTTTTTTCTGCAAAAACCTGTTGGTAAGGAATATTTTGATAGTTGATATCTTTCGCAATAGTTGCGGTTTTGGGGGTAATCTTATTTCTGAAATCATAAATATCCGTAGGCGTTTCTTTTACATAAGTTGCTGAAAATTCCAAGGTAGGTTTAATATCCAATACAAAAAATATCGTTTGCAGCACTTTTAAATTATGCTCAAATAAATATTCCTTTTTTTCTTCAAAAAGGGGTTGGAAATCATCCACATAATATTCAAAAAAAGGAGAATTACCATAAGCGGAACAAATCGCTGTCCATTGTTTATTTTGCCAATTCTCATCGTAACTAATTCGGACGTCTCGGATAGCTTGTTGCTGATTCTTGCCTTTTTCTAAAGGAATAGATAATCTTAATAAACTATTGGCAGCAGCAATATGCGTCCTGTTTCTAAAACTCCTTTTGACATAATTTTCGTGCTGTTCTATTATTAAGCTTGGATGCAAAAAGAATTTTGAAAAATATTGAATGGAAGGAAAATAATGTAATTCTATTAATATAGGTACGCTTGGATTCATGGGGCAAAAATAGGGCGTGCAATTTTCAATTTTCAATTTTCAATAAATAATTTTCAAATCAACCGTAATTAGTTGAAAATTAGAAATTGAAAATTGAAAATTATTATTTTTATATCGCCTCAAAATCCGTAGCTGAAGTCGTCCGTTCTTCTGGAATTAAATCCATAATTTTATATTTCATAAACAAATTAATCGTCGCTAAAACATCTTTTTCACAATAAGTCGTAATACGCCGTAAATCATCTTCTTCCCAAAAGACTCGACCTACTTCGCTGCCGTCAATATCATCTTTAGGTGTTGGAAAACCAAAGGCAGCCGCTAATAAACTTAAAGAGGTATAATTTTTATAATCCCCAAATTTCCATAAAGTAAGCGTATCTATAAAATGAGCCACTTCCCATGGTTTTTTACCCGCAATATCTAAAGAATCAGGCAAAGGCAGTTGATTAATTAAGAGCCGTCTACAGATATAAGGCATATCAAACTCTTTAATGTTATGTCCACAATAATGCGTCAATAAGCCTTTCTTATTTTTACCTGAACTAAAATATTGTCCAATTAAACCGCTAAATTCTTGTAATAATTTTTTCTCATCTCTATCTGCAAATGATTTTAAGCGAATATGCCAATCTCCTTTTTTGTTATCTTTTACTAGAAACCCAACCGAAATACACACAATTTTTCCAAATTCGGCAAAAATACCTGCTTTTTCAGGATAGGTTACTGCCGCTTCTTCATCCGTTATAGGTTCATCGTATTTTTTCAGAATTCCCCTACTCTTTAGTTTCCAGAATTTTTTGAGGTTATCATCTAATTCTTTGTATGTTTTAGTAGTAGATACGCATTCTATATCCAAGAATAGAATACTTCCAAGGTTTACATTATTCAGCATTTTGTGTAGTTTTAAATTAGCCAGCATGTTTAGAAGAACCATTAATTGATTCGCTAAAATTTTGACCAATTTAGTGATAATTATTTAATAAACGATGAAGGATGAACGATAAATGATGAATTGATAATAAAGAGGAACGAAACTTCCTTATATCGGTATCAATTTTTGATTAACTTTATAAGAAGTGTACCATAGAAAATTCTATTTGACGAATTCATCGTTCATCATTTATCATTCATAGTTTTAAATAACGGGTAAGTGCTTAAAATGGTAGTAGGGGTAGAAGGAATAAAAAATACACCGAGTCAGACAAAATAAATAGGGTTAGTATTCTTTGGGGAATAGTCCGTTTATTTTTTGTCTAACTCGGGTAGAATCACAATCTCAAAACAAAAATAAAACTTATTTGATAATAAAACAATAATTTTTAACTAAATTAATTATATTTTAATAAAAAAACCTGATTTATATACTATTTTGCGTACAAAATTAACTTTGCAACTAAAAGCAACCGCTTTAATAACGGCCAATTTCCATTAATTAGCAAAAAATAAATATTTCCCCTAAGCAATAATTTGACACTTTAATACGCTATTAAAACCTAACTTTGCATTTTTAAAAATCAAGTTTTTATTTTTTTCAACAATAGATCGCTAGGTTCGCCCAAAATTAGTTAATAAAATAAAATATTATCAAAATAA
>JAFMDF010000370.1 GCA_017857395.1 Bacteroidota bacterium
AACCGCAAAGTTACAATAAATACTATTTAGAACTTCATGCGTAAACCACTAGCTCTATGCAATTATTGGATTCAGACGCTGAAATATATCGTAGTCTTTACAGAGATTTAGACCTACCATTGCCTAGTAATTACTTAGAAAAATCAGCCATAAAAACACCTAAACTACCATCTTCCATTCACTTTGCCAAGGAACGACAGGTAGGCTATAATTATGTAGATAAAAAAGAAACAACTAAAGAACGTTTGATAAGAAGTATGCAAACGATTACTGGTATTGACCAACTAATTGGAAACCTTCGACAAACTTTACAAGAGCAGGGAATAGCCGATAACACCATTATTGTATTTACTTCTGACCATGGATTGTTTTTTGGTGAATTTGGTTTAGGAGGCAAAGCTCTTTGCTATGAAACGACGACCCATGTTCCTATGATTATCCATAATCCTATGGTGACAGAGTCGGCGAAAGGAATCGTTTCTAACGAGTTAGTACAAACGATAGATATTGCCCCTACACTATTGAAATATGCTGGTATAGAATTGCCTACTTCTTTTCAGGGTAAGCTGTTGAATGCCCTAATTGAAGGCAAGCAACACACCATAAGAGATTATTTATTTACAGAAAACTTATGGTCTACACAATTTGGTAATCCTCGTTGTGAATCGGTGCAGGACAAAGATTGGAAATATATTCGCTATTATAAAAATGAAAACTTAAAAGCAACTATCAAAATTGAAGCTGCTCAATTATTGGGGATAAAAAAAAGTAAAATGTTATATGCTGTTCATGACCCCGATATTGCTTTATATCGTCATTTTGTGGAAGCTCCATTAAAAGGAGAACAGCCCGTTTATGAAGAATTATATCATCTAAAAAGTGACCCACAGGAAACGGCTAATTTAGTTGGGAAAAAGAGGTATAAAAAGCTTTTGAGAAAATTCCGAATTGTTTGGCGAGAAAAAATAAAGTATGCTCGTGGGCAAGACAAACCCCAAGTAGTCCGCTATATTAAAGATTAAGCTTGGAATAGGGATTTTAACTTTTATTCAATGATCAATTTTGAATATTCCATTGGCGTAGTAAATTGAACTTGCTCTTTTATTAAACTTGTTTGTCCGTAGGTGCTTTGGTTGTTTTATACATCCATATTTTTAAATCAGGTTCTAGCGGAACAAACAGGGGTTTTGTCTCACATAACAATGGTCGCTAAAAATGCCTTGTTAAAAAGGGCGATAACTACCAATTGAAATAAAATCATCGCTTAGAGACTATTTATAGGCTTAGGTTGCAATGATATTTAACCCTTTTTGCTATGGTTATAAGCAATATCAAACGGTCGTTTTCCCTTCTCCCGAAAAAACACCCTAAAAGTAGGTAGCAAAATGGGAGGTGTTAAACATACTGTTAAGTCAATAAACACAAGGAATGTTGCTTATTCCATGTGAGACAAAACCCCTGTTTGTTCTCCTAAGACCAAATCAGGGATTTTTGCTAAAGCCTTAGCTGTTAAGGAATCGGTAGCATTATAAGGTGCGCCAAAAGACACCAAAGTCAGCCCTAATTTTTCTAATTAATTCCTACTCCATAAATTGACTAGGTGTCTGTTGGAATTCCTTCTGAAAGCATTTACTAAAATAACGAGGGTCTTTAAAACCTACCTTATAAGCAACTTCTGAGACATTGATTTTCCTTTGTTTTAGTAATTGAGCGGCTCTTTTCAATCTAATAGATTTGATGAAATTATTGGGGGTTTGATTCGTAATTGCCTTTAATTTAGTAAATAATAAGGGGCGACTAACGGCTAATTCGGAGGCAAATTGGATTACATTGAAATTAGTGTTTTCTATATGTTTTTCTACAATATCCATTGCGTTTTTTAGAAATTCTTCGTCGGCTGAGGTGACGGTAATTTCAGTAGGAGAGAGGTTGAGAATTCTAGAAAATTTATTTCTCAAATTAATACGGGCATTTGCCAAATTTTTAACCCGAAGTTTCAGTTCTTTAGCGTCAAATGGTTTGGTTATATAGTCATCTGCACCAATTTCTAATCCATTGAGTTTAATTTCTTGAGTAACATTTGCAGTAAGTAGGATAATCGGAATATGACTAGTCTTTAGGTCTTTCTTAATAAAGGTACAAAATTCTATCCCATTCATTTCTGGCATCATAATGTCGCTAATGATAAGATCAGGTTGAAATTTAGCCGCTATTTTTAAACCAGTTTTGCCGTTTAAAGCAGTTTTTATTTCATACTCATCCATGAAAAGGGACGCTACATATTGCAAAATTTCTTGATTATCCTCTACTACTAATAATTTTAAGGCTTCTTTTGGAAGTGGAGACTTTTCTACTGAAGGTTCTGATGGAACTAGGGGAGGGAAACTTGGTTTAATATATTTAAGTGATTTCGCTGAAACTTGTTCAACAACTGCTTGGGAATCATCAAATAATTCCTCCTGTTTAAAGTGTTGATTGCCCAATGGTAGGGTGACGATAAAAGTAGCACCATGCCCCCTTTCACTTTCTACATCTATAGTTCCTGCGTGCAATTCTACCATTTGTTTGGAAATAGCCAAACCAATGCCACTACCTTTGATAGAACGCTTAAAAGGGATTTCACTCTCATAAAATCGCTTAAATATTTGTTCGTGTAATTCTTTGGAGATTCCTTTTCCTTGGTCTTTAATCCTTACTGAAATAGCTTCGTTTCTAGGTTCAATACTGACTATTATTTCACTTTCATCAGGCGAAAATTTGAAAGCATTAGATAATAAATTGAAGAATACTTTTTCCAATTTATCATAATCAAACCAAACTAAGATGTTACTATCTGAACTATTAATAGAAAGATCTATACCTCGGTCAATAGCTGTATTATGAAAAGACTGTACAATTTCAGCTAAAAATTCAACAATATCTCTTTGCTCCGCTTTAATCTGAATGTGGTCTGTTTCTAGTTTTCTAAAAGTCAGCAATTGATTCACTAAATTTAAAAGCCTGTTGGCATTTTTCTTAACCGAAACCAATTTACTAGAAGCATTCCCACTTATATTTGCTCCGAAGTTGGTTAGTTCGTCCAATTGTCCTAAAATTAACGTTAATGGCGTACGAAATTCATGGGTAATATTGGTGAAAAAACGGACTTTCATTTCGTGTAATTCCTGCTGTTTTTCTTTGGTCAATTGTTCTAATTTAAATTGATTACGTAGTTGTAAAAATCTAAAAACCGCAAATCCTAATCCCACAAAAATTAAGCTATAGATAAAATAAGCAGCAAGGCTTTTCCAAGGTGGAGGTAGTACGGTTATTTTTAGTTGTTTTTCGGTTGGATTCCAGACATCATCACTATTACCTGCTTTTAATCGAAATAGATAATTGCCAGACTTTTGAATGGTATAAGTTGCTTCTGTTTTTCCAATGGAGGTTATCCAATCTTTATCCAACCCCTCTAATTTATAAGAAAATAAATTGTTATTAGGGTTAAAATAATCTAGGCCAGCGAAGGCCATTGAGATACTGGCCTTATCATAAGGTAGGGTGATGTGCGTTGTCTCATTTAAAGCTTTGGTCAGGATTCCACCTTGGCTAGGTTCTTGAATTTGGTTTTGTACTTTTAATTGAGTTAAAACTACTGGTGGAACAAAATCTGTAGCATGGATGGCACTAGGTTGGAATAGGGTAACCCCTTTCGTGCCACCGAAAAGCATTGCTCCCGATTGGGTCTTATAAAAAGCATTAAAATTAAATTCTATATTTTCTAATCCATCGGAGTAACTATAATTGGTAAAGCTATTTTCAGTTGGATTGTATTTTGAAATGCCATTATTGGTACTTAACCAAATTTGTCCTATTTCATCTTCTAAAATACCCAAAATACTATGACCAGGTAAACCATCATTAATTGTGAAGTGTTTAAAAATCGTATCTTTTTTTGGCAAACAGTATAAACCATCACTTACTGTTCCTATCCACAAATTTTCTTGAGTATCCTCCTGAAGGGCGTAAATTTTTTTACTAGGTAGATAATGTTTAAATAATTGAGGTAATTCTTTTTGGTTAGTGATGACCTTATTTAAACCATCGCTTGTGCCCACCCATATCGTTCCTCCTGTAGTAACAATAACTGTTCTGACTATATTGGAACTTAATGTATTATTATTAAGCTTATTGCTCGAATAGGCATAGGTATTTTTTTCTGCTAATTCTAATACATTTAACCCTCCACCGTGTAGGGCTAACCAGAGGCGATTGTGCTCTTTGGTTATTCTGTAAATATTTTGTTGAGTAGTGTAGAGGCTGTCTTTAGTAGGTTGGGTTGGAATTCTGTGAAAGATTTTTGTATTTAAATCCAACCAATTAAGCCCACCATTGAAGGTGCCAATCCAAAGTTTATCTCCATCAAGTAACAGGTGTTTAATATTATTAGAACTGGGAGAATTAGGATTATTATTTTCGTACTGATAGGTTGTAAAAATTTTAGTATTAAGATTATAGAAATTAAGCCCTCCGCCTTCTGTACCAATCCACCAATTACCCGCTTTGTCTTCCACAAAACAACTAACAATGTTATTACTAAGGCTATTTTTAAAGGGATTGTGCTGATAATTGGAGAAGCGATTATTAGCTTCATCATAAAAATTAATACCACCAAAATAGGTGCCAACCCAAAGACTTTTTCGGTCATCCAGAAACAAGGTCCTTACAGAGCTATGAGATAGACTATGTGAAGCAGATGGGTCGTGAAAAAACGGTTCGATTTTTCTGGTTTGGGCATTTAATCGGTTTAAACCGTTAAATGTGCCTATCCAAATTTGCCCTTCTTTACCCCAAATCATAGAACGAATATTATTGTTGCTAAGCGTATTGGACTCGTTGTGATTAGCAGAATACATACTTATTTGGTTACTTTGCCTGTCCCAATATGCAATACCTTTATTTTGTGTACCAATCCAAAAATTTCCCTCTTCATCTTCGAGCATTGCTTTAAAATGAACATCAACTAGTTGGTCTATCTGGTTAATTCTTTGAAAGGTATAAGGTGTTTTTTCGGATTCGATTAATGTATCCAATCCCCTTTCAGAACCAAACCAAATCGTCCCATTTTTGTCTTCGTGAATTACCTTGACATCATTTCCCGAAAGGGTAAAAGGATTATTTTTTTCGGCTGCAAATCGAATAAATCGGTCTTCATTATCTATGTAAAGAAACAAACCATCATTTGTTCCCACCCAAAGCCTGTTTTTTGAATCTCGAAAAATGGTTCTGATGCTACTTATATTCTGGTGAGTCTCTGATAAATGGTCGTAATTGGACTAGCGGGGGCATTCGTGCAGAAAGTTACGGTTAGCAAAATGCTTACGTGTTTAAAAACGTAACTTTCTGCACCAATCCTTTATTTACCATTTTTAAAATCGTCAATAAAGTAAGAACCATTTGGAATTACATGTTTGTAGGGCAGTAAAGAAATGTGAGACAGGGTCTCATCATCAATAACTTCGCCTCTACTCCGAAGGTCTTTGACAAGGTTGTTAATACGGAGCGTATTCCAATAAAGGACGGCATTTGAAACTAAGCTGAGACAACTGGCTTTATTCATGATTTCAGCGTAATCACCAGTTGTAAATTCTCCTTGGTCTGCAAAGAATACTCTTCGAGGCAGCTTGTGCCGATATTCTCCCTTATTAAGTTGTAACTGTACAGTTCTTCTAAGTTCAGGGTCAGTAATGTAACGAAGAATGTATTCTGTTTTGATGATTCTCCCTAAATTGATAAAGGCTTTAGTCAGTCTATCATTAGGTGAATTATTCATCAATCGCTCAACAATTACGTGGGCAGGGGCTGTTCTCTTTTTTAAGGAAGAGGTGACTCTAATCATCATGTCCCATTGTTCTTCTACAATATCTGCATCAGCTGTTTTGGTTAAAAGGGGATTAAAAACACCGTAGTCTTTTTCCTTTTCTGCTTTATAAAGTTGCTGGTCTTTCAAATCCCGAATTCTAGGCATAAAATAATAGCCCAATAAATGGCATAGTGCAAAAATAATTTCCGTAAACCCATGCGTATCTGTAGTATGTGCTTTGATTTTTAGGATGGTGTTGTTTGCCAGTAATCCGTCCAAAACGTATAGTGCCTCCCTCGGTCCACAAGAGATAGCTTGTGTATAAAAAACAGCGTATTGGTCAGATACATGGGTATAAATACCGATGGCTTTTTCATAATACCCATAGTATCGAGGATAGTAAGAGGCTAATAAACTACTAGCCCTGATACCAAACCTTTGTGCATCTGAAGAAGATATTGTGCCTTTTCCATAGACACTACTCAACGGTAATTGGTGGTGTAGGTTGACTATTTGTGCATTGGCAGCTTTTAGCGTATCTTCTCTAATAAAATAATGGAGTACATGGCGGAGTTTATCCACGCTGGTATCCTTCATACTAGCACTCATTGCGACTACTCCCAAATTAGTAGCTTGAGAAACAATGGCTGCAATTAGTGTTTTATAAAACTGTTTTGGTTTGCTACTGTGACCAGCAATAGGTTTAAAGTGCTGAGTAAACCCAGTCATTTCATCTACTTGCATCAACAGTTCTTCAATACGAATAAAGGGCATATTGGCATCAATGACCTTTTGTAATTGCTTTACTTTTGGGTCTTCGGCTAATTTATCATCTCGTTTTAGTTTTAATTTCCCATCAATAATAGTAGCAAAATCATCGTCATCAAACTTGCTAATAGCAGTTTTGACATTATTATTAAATTGCTCAATTAAATCAGATTTAGCCTCATCTACTGAAGGTTGTTGTAGTTCTTCATAGGCATCTACCTTGACTTCTTCCCAGTTAGTTTCGGATAGGATTAATTCCCAAAAAGAAACATGCTGCTTACTTTGAGCAAGATATAGATTGCCAGCCCGTAAAGCATTTTTGATTGCTATAGCTAAACTGGTTTCCCATACATTTCTATTGACCTCGCCTGTTTCATTGGTTAGTAAGTGGTTAATATCTGTGGGAACAAAATCAGTTGGCAAGTTTTCAGGCAATTGTTTTAACGCTCCATTATCTAACTTTTTAACAATATTGATTGCTTTTAATAGTGATTCACTTCCTGTTGCCGCAGCAAATGGTAGTTTTATGAATTTAGCAAAATATTTTCTTAAAGTTGGATAACGTGTCAATAAGAAATGGCCATAACCTCTATTGGTAAAATGATTAAAAGTGGCCACTATATCATAATCTGTTTGTAGCTTTTCCGCATCCAATTGTTTTTGTAATTCCTGCTTAGTTAGTTTAGTATCTGCTAACCAAATGAGTAAAGACTCTACAGAAAACAAAATGTTATTCATTGCCTTTTTATGCTTACGGCGACGCTTTCTATGTTGTTTTTCATAGGTATTTTTAGCCCTTCTGACCATGCCCGTCATAAATTGGTCATGCAAACCAACCAGATAATCTAATAGTTGTTTTCGAGATTCTAGCAAAAAACAAATCATTAAAGCGTAGCGTTTATGTTGGTCAAAGCGTTTTAAATCTTTGGCACTATACTTTTTGGTTAATTGATAGAGATACTCTTGAAAGGCAGGTTCTACTAACTGCTCCTTCATCTGGTCAATGCCCATTTCTATTAGTCGATTGTATTTTTCCAAATAGTTTTTGATAGAGCTAATGCTAGCTGATGGTGGATATGCCTTTAGATTAAAGAAAAAGGTACGCTGTTCCCCTTTGGGTAATTTCAATATATCTTCCATCGATGCTACAATAGATGGTGGTAACTTTTGATAAATTTTCTCAAAAACCTTTAAGTGAGCATCATTACTAATCTGAGCGATCAATCGACCTAAAACAGAAGAGCCTGGTAGTAGCGTGCGGTTAATAAGTAGGTAGTGTTGAGCCTCTAAGAATAAATTATCTGGCAAATGACCTTGTTGTACTTTTTGCCTCAACCAGTCTTTTAGTTGATTTTCTGCCAAACTATCAAATTTTTGAAATCCCAGATAAGTCAAAATATTTTTATGATAGTTGAAATAAGTAGCTTTTCGATTAGAAATACTAGGAGCAAGGTCAACGGGTAAATTTAGTTGCTTGTTGAGATAATGAATGATTCGGAGAGATAAATCATTTACTTTTTGAACAAATCGCCCGTATAATCTAACACAGCAAATTTGGATAGCGATATAAAGCCGAGCACTTTTTCTAAATCGACTAACCTCTTGCAAATCTGATTCAGAAAGTGTCCAGTCCCTTGCCATTTCTTCATCGGAGAAGTTTTCGGAAAAACTTAATGACGTATATTTCTTATAGCGAGACGGGTTATCTGATTTTTGACTCATTACTGGATATTTGTACAATAAATAAAACGAGGGTATCCTTTACTCTGGAAATCAGTAAATAAAATAGTAAAACAAGTT
>JAFMDF010000066.1 GCA_017857395.1 Bacteroidota bacterium
AACCGCAAAGTTACAATAAATACTATTTAGAACTTCATGCGTAAACCACTAGATTGTTCCAAACCAGAAACGGTATAAGTTCCCCTAGCAGCAACCACTTCATCGTCAATAATTTGGGCAACTCGATTGGAAAAATTGGCTTTTGTTACATGACCATCTTGTTTCCATAATTGAAATTGTTGTGCCCCTCCAGTCGTATCCCAATTGATCGCTACGGTACTACAAGTAATATTGTCAGCAGTTAAATTAGCGATACAAGGAGAAGGCGTAAAATAAGTATCTCCAACCACCACAAAAACAGGTCTTTCACTAACCGTTATAGTCGGGTTAGTGCCCGAAATAGCAGAAGGAACACCATGAATACTAGGTAGTTCCAATTCCACTAAAGTCCCTGAATTCGCCCCTTCTAAAGAAAGCTGGTATTGATAAGTCGTGTCTTTTGCAGTAGGACTCCAAACAGCATAGACTTTTTTATTATTATTCTGCGGGTCTGTAAATCGGTATACTTTAGTACAACTCGTATCCTGACAAGCGGATAAATCCGCATCAAAATTCATTCCCTTTAAGATATTTTTCATGGTATAAGTGTAATACCAAGAGTTTTTAGGCCGATAAAGGCTATCCAAACTTTCTATCAGACCGCTACTTTGAAATAAAGCACAGGCAGGTTGAGTGCAAATGTCCCGTAAATCAAAAAGAACGGCTCGGTCAAATCCAGCAGCAATTGTTTCCAAATAAAATCGAACAATCCATTGGGCTTGCACTTCATAATTGTCATTATTGCCAATTGTTGGTACACTAATAGGAGAATTATCATTCGTATCATAGCCAAATTCAGATAACCATAATTCTGTGCTAGGCATCAAAGAATCCCGGTAATCCACAAACTCCTGTAAAATTTGTTTTAATCCAGCAGACTCAGGGGAAATCCCATAGGTCGAAGCCAATACTTGCGGGTCATTGCCTACATAAATATGTATATTGATAGCATCCAAAGGAATTTGCCCAAAAGTAGCCGTTGGACTTCGGTTCGCTTTAAACCAAGTGACCATATCCCGAACATACCCTAAATCGGCATCCGTTAATCCACCCATTACGACCTTCATATTCGGATCCGCATTTTTGATACCTACCGTCGAGATGGTATTATTCGGATTATCAGGGTCAGGCATTAAACCTAGCGCCTGCCCATGCCCATCAAAATCAGCACTCAACATTGCGGCATAAGCTTCTGGGGAAAAATAGGTTTCAGGAAAGTTCGGATAGAAAGTTTTATCTTGTTCATTCCAATCCTCTAAATACTTGATATTTCCTAAGCCCGTTTTCAGAGTTTCATCGGGATGTAATTTAGGCGCAATGATAGCATTAGCTCTAGCTGGAGAAAATGGGGTGCTTCCATAGCGAGCGGCATAATGGTATAAATATTCTGCATGAGCGATATACGAAGCTGGAAGCGTGGAATTTGCACCAGGCGGAAGTGGTTTCTGTTCTAATATTTGGTTAATGCTGGGGTCGTTAAAAGCAATCGTACCAGATGGGTCAATCACCTGCAAAATATTACCCAAAGTAGTTGGACAAATAATAATATTACTGTCTTGGATTTCTTGATAAAAATCATCAAAACGAGTATAAGTTAATTCCTGATAGGCTTCATTCCAACGATATTGATTATTGGGATAGCCTGATGAACCATTTTCATTAAACGGAATAACAGGAAATCCCTCATTCAAATACCAATCGTGATATTCCCTAATAAATCCGACCGCTTGCATCCGTTCAATAGGGTCTTGTCGCCGAGTATTCACACCCATAAATTCATCGACTGGCACTTGGGCAGACAAGGCAGTACTAAATACAATTAATAAGGGGAGTAGGAATGAAAATTTGTTGTTAAAAATTTCTTTGTTCATAGTTTCTATGGAGTTATATTAATTAAAAATCAAGTGTTTGTAGTAGGGATTTCTCATTTCTGTTATGTCTGATTAGTTATAAAAGTGCTGTCTGTAGACCTCCGAGCGTTTTTAGAGATGTCAACCGAGGTAAGAATCTGGGATGAAAAAATCCTATACCTCCATAATTCAGCACAGCCTACCTTGTAAGTATTCGGATTCATCCTTAGTACGCTGTTCAAAAAAAATCAGGTATTTTGTAATCGCCAATTCACTTGACGTTTACGAAAAACCAAAAAACTTAAATCCAAACAAGTGCGCAGGAATTGACCAAATTTTTTATGGTGTTTCTAAAATAGTGGTAGTATGGTTATCGATTTACGTGGGAAAAGAGAAAAAACTAATCAAAGTTTTTGCTTAGGAGTTGCTAAGATTTAGCTGCAAAAAATAATTATTATTGACAGACTAATCTAAGTATTATTGAAAATTATAAGGGGGGTAAATAGGAAGAATTAACCAATGTGGTAATTCACAGGTATAAAATTACAAATAATATTTTAAAAATAGAAATATTTGTTTTTTTATTTTTAATAAGTTGACAAATTTAAGAGGTTTCCTATTCGGTAGATATGGCGAACATTTAAATTACCGTAGTTGATTTTAGATGCCGCTATTTTTAATAGATTTATTCGATTTTTTTCAAAATTAAATCCTACCTTTAAGTTTTAATAATGACCTGACAGTCATTTGAATCTTTGATTTATTTACATTTTCTCATCGGACGGCAAAGCTATCCAATGAGTTTAACAATTTTTTCAAAGCCTAAATAAAAGATTATGAGAAATCTACTAAAACTAACCCTGGCAAGCGCCCTATTAATCCTTGCAACCGCCTTCACCAACTCCACCACTACTGCGACCGAACCTGGCGTTTTCAAAATCATGGAAGTCACTCATTTATGGGATTTATTAAAATCCAATTATGAGCCTGACCGAGAGCGAGATGGTACTTGGTTGGAAGTCGGATTGCGTTCTAAATATGCAATGGCAAAAAACTATGCTTCGTTGAGTATTTTGGAAGAGACCTTTGATGAAGATGTATTTTTAAGAGGGCCTCACCAAGGAGAGATGGACTTTAATTCGACCACTTCTTTTGGTTATTATAATCCGCAATTTATTGCTAAGGCGCATGATGCTATAGCGACTGCTTTAAAAAATCCAGTTTTTAGCAAAGTGGCGGAGGCATTTTATACAAAGCATTTGCGTAGTATGGCACATACTTATTATTCTGGATTTTTGTACCTGGAGCAAAATCCAGAAATCAGACAAGATTTAATCAATGAATATGTCCTAATGGTCGCTCAGCCTGGCGGTGCAGGAGATGGTTCGTTACAAGAGCATTTTAGGGAATTTGCAGAAGAATTAGAAAAAGGGCCTCAAAAAGCAGATGTTTATGAAGCTTTTACCGCACCTTCTTTTTGGGTTCGCCGCCATATTGATGGAACAGCCGATGATTTTATTAAGTTATTAGAGTTGGTGGTTGGGCATTTTGAAGGAGCTAAATAGGCAGTCAGCAATTTGGGAAGTCTTGGTTATCAATAAATTAGACTTTCCCAGTCTTCGAGACCTACGGTATGCCTACAAGTGGGAAAAAGACAGTGTCGGAGCGATGCTCTTTTTTAAAAGCAGAAATATTGATATCTCTACAGACAGTTTCGAAGCTAAAGCTCCTTTTTTATGGAAAAGCTCTGGCTCTGTCTGTAGCACAAAGTTTCCGAAATTTCTCCAAAGGAGCATCGCTCCGACCCTATAATTTAACGTTTGTCCACTTGTGTGCATACCGTAAGCCTTCGAGATTTTTAGATAGTCAGATAAAAAATTGATTCTACAAAAAATATTAGGGAGCAGGTAATAAATAAGCTACCAGATGGGTAGGTTATATTTTACCTGTTCCCTTAAGTAAAAATCTAAATTAAATAGGCGGGTAGTATTTGTTCTAAAGTTCAGAAATTTGGAATGCCTAAAAATGAAAATACCTTCTATAAAAACTTGGTAATCAAAAAAATAGGTATTATCCATAAATATAAGTAAGGCGCTTTTTTAGAATTATCTCCTTTTTTTGTCTTTTTTTCCCGCCCTAATTGTTTATAGTTTGCATAAAATCACTTATAAATGGTGCATCTCTCTTTACAAAACAGCTAAATAGCCCGTCTTTTTCTACCTTAAAAATAAAACCTATATCTCTTTAAATATTGTGTATTTAAATAATTGTTAAAGGGTTGTTTATGTAACTATTTTGTTACTTCTTTGCTAGGTTATTTTAGGGCATAGTTTGACTAAAAAAATTGTTTAAATACCTTTATTTATACCCCCAAAAATGGGTACTTTTGAGAAGAACTACATAAAAAACCTCAACCAATACTATGAGAGAATTAGCACTCCTAGGCATATTATGTCTATGTTTCAATATCTTACCTGCGCATGCCCAGCGAATGATTTCGGGGACTATTTCAGACGAACAAGGGGAATTATTAATTGGTGCAACCGTACTTGCTAAAGGTACTTCTATTGGCACTACGACCGATATTAACGGTCAATATATCTTAAATGTACCTATTGAAGTCAATATCCTACAATTTAGCTATTTAGGCTTTTTACCCTTAGCAATCGAATTAGGTGCCGAAAATGTAGTCGATGCAGTTTTAAAATCTAGCGCCCTTGTTTTTGATGAAGTCATTGTTACAGGATATTCGACAGAATTAAAAAGGGAAATCACCGCTTCCATTACGAGTATTAAAAATCGAGAAATCGAAGGCTTATCGGTGCAATCTTTTGATAGAGCAATTCAAGGAAAAGCTTCGGGTGTGCAAATTTCTTCAGAAAGTGGTGCACCGGGCGGAGCGGCGACTATCCGAATTCGAGGTGTTGGTTCAATTTCCGCAGGGTCAGAACCACTGATTATCATTGATGGGGTACAAGTTGGAAGACAGGGGCAATCTGGACAAGGTTCTGCTAATCCTTTGAATGGTATTAACCCTAATGATATTGCGTCTATTGAAATTCTAAAAGATGCCTCTTCTACTTCTATTTATGGCGCTCAAGGCGCTAATGGAATTATTTTAGTCACCACTAAAACGGGCACTAAAGGAGATAAAGCTACATTTAATGTGGCTTATCAAGAAGGCATTGTGCAACCGATGAATTTATATAAAGTGATGAATAGTCAGCAGTATGCCGATATTCGACAAGCAGCTTTTGTTAATTCTGGACAAAGTATTGAAGCAGCACAGAAATTATATGGAGACCCGAATGATGCTAGTTTGCCTTACTATGATTGGAAAGAGGCAATTTGGCGAGATGCGACTTTGAGAACGCTGGATTTTTCCTTTAGCGGAGGGTCAGATAAAGTAGATTATTACACTTCTTTTTCTTATAATTTACAAGAAGGACAAATCCTCACCAACGAATGGGAGCGCACCACAGGCCGCTTTAATTTGAATGCCGATTTACTAGATAATTTCTCTTTAAATCTACGAACTTCCCTTGCTTTTATAGAACAAGAAGGCCAACCTTGTGATGGTGGATTCTGGGTTAATTGCCCTTTTGCGCCTTCTTTCTGGTCCATTCCTAGTTCCCCAGCTTTTGATGAAAACGGGGATTATAATGCTTACCCAACCAATGGCGAAGGGCATAATTTTAATTTTAACGAAATTCAAAATGCACAAGAAGTCACCCGCTTAGGGCAAACTTTGCAAAATATTAGTGCATTGACCTTAAATTATCAACCCATCCCCAATTTAACCGCAAGAGCCTCTATGGGCATTGACTACATTAATAATAAAGACAAACAGGTTCGACCAATTAGCATTCCTTTTTTCCGAGATGCTTGGGGCGGACAGATTCTAAATGAAGATAGAATTTCTGTTAACTGGAATACTTTTGGAACACTACAATATAATTTTGACATCAAAGAAGCCAATCGGTTTTCCACTTTATTAGGTTTTGAATACAAGCAAGAAGATTGGACGAATTTTAGTGCCACAGGTAGAGGTTTAGCAGACCCTTCTTTCCAGAATTTAAATAGTGCTTCTACGCCTTTTGCCATTGCAGGTACGTCTTCCACCAATCGCCGACAAGGAGTATTCAGTTCCGTAAAATATAGTTTTAATGAAAAGTATTTTGCCAATGCAACCGTTCGCTACGATGGTTCTTCTCGTTTTGGTCGAGATAATCGTTGGGGTTTATTTTATGCTGGTTCACTAGGTTGGCGATTGAGTGCAGAACCTTTCTTGCAAAATACTACGTGGATAGAAGAGTTGAAAATTAGACTGTCTTATGGGATTACGGGTAATTCTGAAATTGCAGATTTTGCTTCCCTACCTCAATTTGGCACAAGAGGGCAATATTTAGGTGCTCCAGGCTTAGCACCTACGAAATTAGCCAACAATCAATTAGGCTGGGAAGAAGCCGAACAATTTGATATAGGCATCGACTTTTCTTTCTTTGAAAATAGGCTTTATGGAAGCATTGATTTGTGGAACAAAAATAATAGAAATTTACTTTTAGCCACCCAGATTCCCGCAGCAGCAGGTATTGAAGATGCGACGTTTGTAGAAAATGTAGGGCAGGTGAATAATAAAGGTATTGATTTTGAATTGTCCACTATTTTGTATAATCGAGGCGGATTTAATTGGCGAATTGGCGGAACTTTATCTTTTCAGAAAAACGAAGTCGTTGAATTAAATGGTGGTCGAGATACGATATTTTCAGATGGTTTTCCTCAATTAATTGTTGGGCAACCCATTCATTTTTTCAATCTCTTACCATTTGCGGGCGTAAATCCAGCGAATGGTCGAGCGACGGTTTATGATAGAAATGGTTTTCCGACCTATGCTCCATCAGCCGAAGATGTACAAGTTTTCAAAGGCGCTATTCCTGATTTTTTTGGCGGAATCCGTACGGAGTTTAGTTATAAAGGTTTATCGCTTGGCGCTTTTTTCCAGTTTCAAGGTGGGCATTATGTCTATAATAATGACTTAGAAGCATTGGCAGAAGCAGGTGGTTCACCTAATAACCAATTGGTTTCTCAGGCGAATTACTGGAGGAATCCAGGTGATTTAACCAATGTACACCGACCTAGCCAAGGAAATGTTGTTAGTGGTATTGACCAGATTACATTTGGATTGCCTGGTACCACTCGTTTTTATTCGGATGCTTCTTATATTCGATTAAAAGAAATCAAATTAGGGTATACTTTCCCAAAGACCAGTTTATCTTTTATGAACGTATCTAATTTAACTGTTTTCGCTCAAGGCTTAAACATGATTACTTGGACTCGATTTGATGGGATAGACCCAGAAGTGGTCGCTACTCGACATGCGTATAGTGAACGTTTTCCTTTTGCTTTTCCTTTGGGGCGACAATTTTCTTTTGGGTTAAATATGTCGTTTTAATTAACCGTAGCTTGGACATTCTTGTCCGAGCAAATCTAGCTTGTCCACCACTAGTTACTCGGATAAGAATGTCCAAGCTACGGAGCTACAGAACTAAAAATAAAATCATGAATTCCTATAATAAACTATACTTTCTCCTCCTTCTAGGTTTGTTTTCCTGCACCAAAGCCCTAGATGTCGCCGACCCAGAGTCGCTTTCCCCCGAACAAGTCTTTGCAGAAGTAGGCGGTTTTGAATCCATTCTTTTTTCCGCTTATAATCGAGTCCATAATTTTGAATGGATGGGACAAAATGGTATCATAGCACCCGATGTCTTAGCGGATAATTTGGATTTTAATAATCGAACCTTTAATTATGAATCGGAATATGTCAATGCTGTTCGAGCGCACATGGGAAGATGGGAATTATATGTTGGCATCAATGATTTAAATTTGATTTTTAGCAAAATTGATGATTTAACGGATGTAACCGCAGCAGAAGAAGATTTACGTCAACAAATCAAAGGAGAAGCCTTTTTTCTTAGAGCGTTATATTACCATGACTTAGCCAAAGTGTATGGTTATGAACCGGGCAAAGAAGTTAATGATTTTAACTTAACTGTCCCAATTCGTACGACGCCAACCGAGGAAGTATCCGATGCTTTAGTGACCAATCCGAGAGCGACGAATACCGAACTATATGAATTGATTGAATCCGATTTAAATCAAGCGATTAATTTATTATCAGATAATGTAATTGCACCATTAAGAGTCGGAAAAGCAACGGTTCACGCTTTAATGGCAAGGGTACAATTATACAAAAGTAATTTTGCTGAAGCCGCCAGACAAGCCGACCAAGCCTTGACTCAAACGACCGCAGAATTAACCACCGTTGAAAATTTTGAGGCTTCGTGGGAAATGACACCACATCCAGAATCTTTATTTGAAGCAGAAATTCGAGCAACAGATTGGTCAACTGTAGATGGCGCTAATCGGAGTATTTGTACCATGACCAATAATACCAGTTCTAGTTCGCAATATATTTTAGTCGGCAGTCCTGAATTATTAGCTGTTTTGGACCGCGAACCAAATGACATTCGGCATAGTATATGGACGGTAGAGGAAGACATTCCTAATGGCACTAGAAAATGCAATAAATGGAGAGGCGAACAAGGTGACTTTAGGGAAAATATCCCTATTATTCGCTATGCCGAAGTACTCTTGATTGCTGCGGAAGGATATGTTAGAAGTGGCGATGATACTAATGCACAAACTCGCATTAATGAATTGCGAATGGCTAGAGGTTTAGTCCCAACAGCTTTAACTGGAACTGCTTTAATCGACTTAATTATGCAAGAACGAAGAATTGAATTGGCCTTAGAAGGACATCGCTGGTTTGACTTGAAAAGGTTGGGGAAGGATATCCCTAAAACGAATGCTTCTAATGTGCCCAATTTGAGTTATACTGACTTTAGAATTTTGTCAGATATTCCGCAAAGTGAATTGAGCTTGAATGAGTTATTAACACAAAATCCAGGGTATTAGAGGAGAGGTCAGAAGTCAGATAATTTAGGAAGGAAGTGTTGATAATCAGTTTTTTTAGCTGTATTAAACCTGACTTCTAATCTCTAGAACAATCATAAAATTAAAAATAATGAAGTCTCAATTAATAATCATAATCTTTCTAAGTTTAGGTTTTTTTGCCTGTGATGCGCCAGGCACAGATATTTTATTCATGGATGCTTTTTTGGAATTAGATGCCGCTACTAGCGTAACAGGGGAGCAAACTTTTACTTATCAAAAAATTGTTGATGGAGAAACTATACCCAGTGGTTTTATTGTCAATTTAGCGGCGGTGCAACAAGGAACGCCGATTACCTTTGATTTTAAAATTGAAGCAAATAGTACGGCACAAGAAGGGCAACAGTATCAAGTCAATGGAAATACAGCAACAATTCCAGCCAATGCCAGCATGGTAGAATTACCCATCGAAATCTTAGATGATAATATCGAAGTAGGCGATAATTGGACGATTATTATAAGCATTGCTAGCAGCTCTATTCCAGTCAATCCTAATTATGAAAGTGGCACACATATTATCGAGGTTAAGGAGTAAATGCTTATATTTCTACACTTTCTCCAAATGACTTAAAAAGTATTCAAGGCTTGGGAAGTCTAAATAACTGATTTCGAGCTAAAAAGACTTACTAAGTTTTGAAAACTTCGCAAGCCAAAGTCTCCTGAAATCAAAATGTATAGTAGCCAATGCTCAAGAAATAACTAAAAGATGTATCCAACTATTTTACTTATTATCCTTCCTGCTCAGATAGTAGAATTATTGATGCTGTCATTTTGTAATAAAATATATATTAATGAGTAAGGACAAAACAAGCACTTATTAAGGGTATAATTTTCAAGACCCAATAATATTTTATATCTTTATTGCTCCTATGAGATAAGGTCAGTTAATCAATATATTGCTAGATTTTATTTTTGTTTTTTACAGGAGTTAAATTTACACAAAGATATAAATGCCACACCAGCAAGAAAGACAATTCTTAGCCGTTTTATTCGCCGATATACAGGGATATACAGCTTTGATGCAGCGTGATGAAGAGCGAGGTCGCTTAGTCTTACGTAACTTTAAAGAAGTACTTACGGAAAACGTAACCCAATTTCGTGGAAATATTATCAATTTTTACGGAGACGGCTGTTTGTGTACTTTTGAAAACCCTACCGATGCAGCCAACTGTGCAGCTACCTTACAAAAAAACTTTAAGTCTGTTACCCCTGCTACTCCCGTTAGAGTCGGACTACATCAAGGAAATGTAGGATTCGAAGATGGTAATGCTTATGGAGATGCGGTTAATATTACTTCTCGAATTGAGTCATTTGGTGTGCCTGGTTCTGTCTTAATTTCTAGTGAATTTAAAGCAGCAATTGCCAACCAAACAGCGTATAAAGCTATTCGATTAGGCGCATTTAAGTTTAAAAATGTGGCCCAACCCATGCAGATTTATGCCCTGCAAGGCGATGATTTAATTATTCCAAAAAAAGAAGATTTAACAGGTAAAGGGAAATTAATTCCATCTACTGTTTCAAAAGCCAAAAAGTGGGTATTAGCAGGTATAGTTATTCTTGTTTTAGGATTAGTTCGTTTTTTCAGTCCTTTTGGAGTTATAGATAGTGCTATTCCCAAAAATCTAAGAGACGCAAGAATAGCCGTATTACCTTTTGAAAATAAAACAGGCGATAAAGAGTTAGATATTGTGGGCGATATGGCATCTGATTGGGTCATTCAAGGCTTGATGTATTTGGACGATATACAATTAGTTGGATTTGAAAACATTCAAGAAAATATTAAATATGCGAGTGTTGGGGATTCTAGTAAAAATTTTGCACGTAGAACGGGCGCTCAAAAAATAGTGAAGGGACGATATTATATTGACAAAGACGAGTTGATTTTTAAAAGTCAGATTATTGATATTGAAACGGGTAAAATTGAACTGTCTCTTCCTGATGTTAGAGGACCTAAAGAGGAGAATGCCGCTTTGGTTAGTGAATTACAAGCCAAATTTGTGACGGCTTTTGATGCCCAAAATCATAACTTCTCCCCAGGGATTGCCCAAAATCCACCACCACATAAAGCCTATCAGTTATTCCGAGAAGGGATTGATATTTATAGCGAAGACACAGAAGAATCTCGAAATCTTTTTGCCCAAGCCATTGAAATGGACAGTAGTTTCTTTTGGCCTTATATTTGGGCAACTGGTTCTTTTTTTAATGCTGGGATGGGCAGCGATGCTGATTCAACTTTTGCCCTCATCAAACAAAATATTGACTTCAAAAGCCTTAATAGTTTTGACCGCCAATGGTATGTACATTGGCAAGCCTTATTGGATAAAGATTTGGATAAAGCATTTAAGGCAAGTCTAAAAATTTTAGATAGAGACCCTAAACAATGGTTTTCCAATGTAGAAGCAGGTATTATTGCCAATAATTTAAATTTGCCTAAAAAGGCGGTCGAAATATTTGAATATTTAGACCCCGAATTTGCCCCGCAAGATATAGAATTAGACACTTGGTGGCATAATTATTATGTCCATAATTTGTACCGAGTAGGCAGATATGCGGATGCGGAAAAAATAGCCAAAACGATTCAGTCCAAGTTTAGAAAGCATTGGAATTATTATGATAGATTAGCGGAAATTTATATACAACAAGATAAGGCAACCGCCTTGCAAGCCTTAATGAAAGAAATGCAAGACAACCAAATGGCGAACTTAGAAATCCTCAATGCATTTGTCTTTATTTCCGAGCGATATGGAGTAAAGGGGCAAAAAGAAAAGGAGCAAGAATGGGCGCAAACTGGTATTGATTGGGCAAACCAACAAGGCACGAACCTGGATCCTTTTGCTTTGGGCAATCTATATTATACCACCAATCAATTTGCTATTGCCAAACCACTTTTCCAAGAAGCCATTGACCAAACAGGCAATAGTTCGCTCAACTTATCTAGAGCAGGCAGCACTTGCCAACAATTAGGACAAAGAAAAGCAGTAGCAGCTATACTTAAACAATTAGAAAGTTTATATACAAGCACACAAGATGCTAGTTATTTAGTAGCGCAAGCTCATATTTATTGCAAGACCGATGATAAAGACAAAGCCATTACCCTACTCAATCGTGCCATCAAAAAGGGCTTTGCTTATAGCCCAACTACTTTTGGCAATGATGTTATGTTAGTTGATTTGCAGGGATATCCCCCTTTTGAAGCTTTGGTCAAAGCAAAGGGATAGAAATAGAAGCGCCCAAAAGATAAAGCAAAAATAGTAGTAATTTTCAAAAGTATTTGTAACTTGTTCTAATGAAAAAGGCCAACTTTTCCATGCGAGTAAAATTTTATGGCACACGGGATTCGATACCTGTCTGTTCAAAAGATTTCCAAGATTTTGGAGGCAATACTTCTTGTATTAGTATCTCGATTAACCTATAAAATTAGTCACCATTCTATTCAATTGTCAAAATAATCCAGATTTTTCGCAAAATAATGCTAGTCTTTTCTTTGGAACAATCCTAACTTGTCTTTTCCCTAAATAACCTACCTCAAAACCAAAAATCAACTACTGGATTAAAGAAACTAGAAATGACAAACCCTAGAAAGTAGGAAAATAAAATGAAAAAAAACTTAATCTTCTTTACCCTCCTTTGGATTATCCTCCCTGCTTTTAGTCAATCTACTTTTATAGATTCACTAGAACAATTGATTCCAGCGGCCTCCTTTTCCGAAAGGATAAAACTCAAATATCGGGCAGAACCCTATTTGAAGAGCCTAGTGGATATTGATGAAAAACTGCAGCAAGCACAGCGCTACGTAGCCGTAGCTACGACCTTAAAGGATTCGCTTTTATTAGATCATGCTTATTGGCAATTGGGAGAGGTCTATAAAACAATCGGTGACACGATAAATAGTAAGCAAGCTTTTGACCAAGGAAAAATGATTGCCAGCCAATACGGATGGTCACTCGGAGATAGTCGTCGTAAAGAAGTTCCAACAGTAAATTTTGCTGGTATCTTTACAACCACATATAAAGATAGCTCCCAACAAATGAGTTTTGATTCCATTAGGAAGCGGGGGGATATTTTTGAACTTCATCGTTCCAATGATACTTTTGACCTCAATGCGGCTTATTGGTGTAAATTGAAATTGAGGGGACATCCTGAAAAAACGAAGGAGTATGTATTTCAAATTTCATCAGACAGCTATGGCAGAAGGAGTTGGAATAATATTGCCGCTTATTTGGTACATGAAGATGGAAGCGTGGAAAAGCAACAGTCAGGGTTTGCGTTCCATCCCGAAGAAAAGGCGGTTCCTTATCCTCCTAATTTACTTCGATACAGCATTGCAAAAAATGAAAAAGCAGTTTTATATTTTCGATTGGAAGGCGTAGAAGCCAAAAGAAAACCAAGTGCTATTGCTACCTGGATAGTAGATGATGGATTCTATCTAGATACCGAAGGAGGCTATGAATTTAAAGGTCAATTTAATAATGATTTTGGTGCTCGTTATTCTTTTATCAGCAACTACATTTTCCATCACGAAATTGTAGAAGACTCAGCAGGGACAATGGATATTGAATCCGTTTACAATAACTGGCAATCGCTGAATCGGAAAGATTGGATGAACGTAAAACCTGTATTAAATAGAGTCTATTGGCTAAAAGCTAAATTCATAGGTAGTCCTATCTTTAATGGCAAACAAGTGATTCATGTGACTAGTAGTGCAGGAAATGATTTACAAAGCTTTGACTATGTAGATGCTTATATTCCTGACGGTAAAGGAGGCTTTCACCATCAAAGAACAGGAGATCAAGTGCCTTTGCGGAAACGGCCCTATCATTTTTGGGCAACCTTTTTAAAAATTGATATACCGCTGAATGATACCTTGGAGGTATTGGTACGATTGGAAGGAGCAGATTCACAACTATTGCCTAATCAAATTCTCTTAACCCATATTGATGAATCTTCTATATGGCCAGACCAAATTAATAAGAGCCTATTAAGTGGAATACTTTTAGGAATCCTAGGTGTACAAGCCTTATACTTCTTGCTCTTATTTTTTATGGAAAGAGACCGTATCCATCTTTATTTAGCCTGTTTCGTTTTAGGTTTCTTGTTATTTTTTCATTTTAGCCCCGACAACTATCGTCAATTTGTAGCCATTCCAATCTGGAAGGAAATTACTTATCAATTAAATTGGATCAGTTTACTCTTGGTGTTTTACGGCTTAATAAAATTTACTCAGATTTACTTTAATTATCCAAAGTCTTCTCGCCTCTCCAAGTGGGGTATTCCTATTTACTTTTCTCTTTTAGCTATTGTCATTTTTTTACTTAATATAGAAAAGGAAACAGATTATTTTTCATTTCTTGGAAGCTTTATTCAAGTATTTATTGGTCTTGGTGTGGTAATAGTCTTAGGATTAGTTTTTACTTCCAAGAAACAAACGCATGTTTCTAAAAGCTTATTCTTGTTGGCTTTTTTACCTTTTCTCTCTGTTCTTCTTTTTTCAATAATTCTCGAGATTTTACCTTAAATTCTTGATGCTAATTCGACTGTATTTAATTTTATAAATCTGAATCAAAGTAGAATCTGGGAACTATTTACGAATGCATTCCCATTTTCCATTGTTTTTTGTTTAGTCATGTTGGCACTAAGTGCAGGCAAAAGGAACAATGGCTTGAAAGTAGAAAAGGAAAAAGCCCTCCAAAAAAATCTTGATGCTCAACAACAAATGTTAGCAGAACAAAAGCGGGTTAACCAAGCCATCAGTCGTTTTGTACCCAATGAATTTTTGACTGCCCTAGGTAAATCCAATATTACAGAAATCGCTTTAGGGGATACGGTCGAAAAAGAAGTGACAGTTTTCTTTTCAGATATTCGGGATTATACGTCGATTGCAGAGGCTTTGAGTCCGGAAGATAATTTCAAATTTGTCAATGCTTATAATGCGAGGATGGGCCCGATTATTCAAAAAAACAATGGTTTTGTCAATCAATATTTAGGCGATGGAATTATGGCGATTTTTCCTAAATCGTCGGAGGATGCCCTTCGTGCAGCTATCGCGATGCAGCAAACCATTCGACAATTTAACGCCGAAAGAAGAGCTGGTGGCAAAAGGAAAATTCGGGTAGGGATGGGCTTACACAGCGGTTCGCTCATTATGGGCATTACAGGCGATGAAAATCGAATGGATGCGACCACTATTTCCGACTCGGTCAACTCGGCTGCTCGTATTGAAAACCTTACCAAATATTATGGCGCTGCTATTTTATTGAGTGAAGTGAGCTTAAAAAAATTAAACAATCCGTCCGAATTTCATTTGCGCTACTTAGGCGAAGTACAGGTAAAAGGAAAATTAAAGCCATTAAAAATTTACGAATGTTTCGACGGAGATACCGCAGATATGATTGCTTTTAAATTGGCGACTTTAACTCAATTTGAAAAAGGCATTCAATCTTACTTTGAAAAATCCTTTGCCAAAGCAGCCTATATTTTTGAATCCATTACGCTACAAAATAACGACGATCGGATTGCTCAATTGTTTTTGAAGAAAGCGAAGGCATTAGATGTTGCGGGTGTGCGGGAAGATTGGACGGGCGTAGAAATGATGTTGGGAAAGTAAGCTTGACGGGGTCGTTTCAAATCTATGCCAAGGCATTGGCGGAATTGAAGTTGCTGGAGTTGATGCCTTTTGATGCGCCTTTGAAAAATTGAAATGGTAATTTCAATAATTTTGTACCTTGTCTAAACAAAATTAGGCAATTGATTAAACTATACAATAATGAAACAAACACAATATAAAAACTATCAGCTACTACTCAATAAAATTGGGACGACGTTTCAGCAACATCAATCTAGGGCAATTAGGCAAGTAAGTATAGAAAAAGTACAAGCTTACTGGGCTATTGGACAACAAATCGTTGAATATGAACAGGAAGGAAAAGTCAAAGCGGAATATGGTAAACAATTATTGATACAATTATCAAAAGATTTGAAAACGAGATATGGGAAAGAGTTTTCTAGGACGAACCTAGTGTATATGCGCCTTTTTTACATCAAATACTCAAAAAGTCAGACGGTGTCTGACCAATTAAGTTGGAGTCATTATGTGGAAATATTAAGTATTTCAGATGATTTAGAAAGGTCTTTCTATGAACAACAAACGGTGATAGAAAGATGGTCGGAAAAATGACTTGGTGAGTCATCTTTATTTGAAGTAACCTTTTCAAATCTTCAACATGAAAGTAATAACATACCTTCAATTCATTTTCATAATAATTATAGGTAGTTGTCAGCCACCTAATAATGTATCTCAATTAACAAGAAAAGACAAAGTAGAGCAGGTGGCCAAAGATTTTTTCGACACCTTTGCCCAAAGAAAAGACTGGGAAAAATTCTGTTCTTTTTATCGAGAAGATTTAATATTTGAAGACATCTTATTACAAATCAAATTGGATAGTCTCTGGCAATTTAAAAAGTTTTATAAATGGGATGAAGAAGGTGGAAATTTCCAAAAATTAACTCCCGACCAAAAACATGTAGAAATTGATGCTTTAGTCGTCAATGATAGCATGGCAATTGGCTATGGTCATTTAAACCCATTTTATTATTATGATAAATTGATTGAAGAAAAGTGGGGTATGAAAGTTAATTTTATTTTGTACTTTGATAAAAATTTAAAAATAAAAAAGCAAATTGACTGGATAGAATATCATGATGATGTTATGGAAAGTGTAATTAAACGTTATCGAAAACAGGGGATAGAAAAATTGCCTGATTGGTTAGATTTGACGAAGGATTAATAGCTATGACAAATCCTTGTCACTTGTAAACCGACTACTTAATTCTACTTTGGTACTCAGAAATAAAGTCCTAGTTAAATATTGCATAGCCTGCATCTAGGTGGTGGTGGGATGTCAAAAAACTCCTTCCAGTAAAAAAAGAACTTAGTAGGAGAATGGGAATCTAATGGGGGAGCAAAAAGTGGATTTTCTAAAAAGTCGACTTTTTGCTCCCCTTTTAAATCTTTTTTTACAAATTTTGCCTTTTGATACAACAAAATTTGTTATACTACCCAATATTTCCTAATCATCAAAACCATCAAAAATATGAGCAAGCATTCCTTCCTTTATCTGCTGCTATTAAGTCTTTTAATTAGCTTTTTTGCAAATCCACAAATAGGACAAAGTCAAACCTTAGAAAAAGAACAAATCAAACAATTAAAATATCGACATATTGGCCCTGTCGGCAATCGAATCATTTCAGTAGCGGGGATTCCTGGCGACCCGCTCACCTATTATGTAGGTGCGGCTACAGGAGGTATTTGGAAATCTGTGGATGGTGGCATTGCTTGGAAACCGATTTTTGATGATAAGCCTGTGCATGCTATTGGTGCGCTGGCAATTGCCCCTTCTGACTCAGAAATCATCTATGCAGGGACAGGAGAAAGTTTTATCCGCTCCAATGTTTCACTGGGTAATGGGATGTGGAAATCAATGGATGGCGGCGAGACTTGGACGCATATTGGTTTGGATAAAACGGGTAGGATAAGTAGAGTGGTGGTGCATCCTGATAATCCAGATATTGTTTATGTAGCAGCAGTTGGACATGCCTATGCACCGCAAAAAGAAAGAGGTATATTTATGACCGAAGATGGTGGTAAAACTTGGCAACATACCTTATTTGTCGATGAAAATACAGGCGCTTCTGATATTGTCATGAGTCCACATAATCCTAGAATCTTATTTGCAGGTACTTGGGAATTAAAATTAGCCACTTGGAATCGAACGAGTGGTGGTCCTGGAAGCGGGGTATATAAATCAACCGATGGCGGGAAGACATGGGAAAAAATGACCAAAGGTTTGCCTAAATTGCCTGTGGGCAAAATTGCTTTGGCAATGACTCCTGCGCAAAAAGGAAGAGTTTACGCACAGATTGAAACAGGAGATGGCGTCCCTTTAAATGGTAAACCTACCTCAACTGGGGAATTATGGCGGTCAGATGATAATGGTAAATCGTGGAAATTAGTCAATTCAAATCGAGATATGGGTGGCAGACAAGCTTATTATACCCGTTGTGCCGCCTCGCCTGATAATCCACATGAAATCTATTTTATTTGGGCGGGTTTTTCTAGAAGTATCGACGGCGGTAAAACCTTAGAACCTAGTGCACCTGGTAGCCAACCGAATTGGGATCATCATGAAATGTGGATTGACCCAACTGATGGCAACCGTATGATAGTTGTAGGTGATGGAGGGTTATCTATTTCTCAAAACCGAGGGAAAGATTGGGATAGAACGCAACTGGGTGTTGCCCAAGTCTATCATGTTACTACCGATAATGCCATTCCTTATAATGTCTTAACCAATCGACAAGACGGCCCTGCCATGAGAGGCCCAAGTAATACTCGAACAGGTGGTTTTTTCGGTGCAGGTATGATTCCTACAGGGGCTTGGAGAGATATAGGTGGTGGAGAAAGTGGGTTTGCTACACCTGACCCAACGAATCCTGATATTGTCTGGTCAAGTGCTTCTGGAATGGGGCCATTAGGTGGCATTGTTACTCGATATAATGTCAATACAGGACAGTATCGACAAGTGGAAGTTTGGCCTGAATTTCCAGTAGGACATCCAGCAGCAGATGCTAAATTTCGTTTTCAATGGACTTTTCCTTTATTGATATCTCCACATGATAATAATACCGTTTATGTAACCAGTCAACATGTACATAGAACGACTAATAAAGGACAAACTTGGGAAGTCATTAGCCCAGACTTAACCTTAAATGACAAAAGCAAACAAGGTTTTTCTGGTGGGCTAACGGGCGATAATATCAATGTAGAATACGCCAATGTAATTTATGCTTTTGATGAATCGCCTGTGCAGAAAGGCGTATTTTGGGCTGGAACAAATGATGGTTTAGTACAAATTAGTAAAGACGGAGGCGCTACTTGGACAAACGTTACTAAAAACATTCCTAATCTACCGAAAGATGGCGTGGTCAGAAATATTGATGCCTCCAAATGGGACGCTGGAAAAGCTTATTTAACCATAGAATTTCACCAAGTTGGCAATTTTAAACCTTATGTTTACAAAACAAGTGATTATGGTCAAACTTGGCAAAAAATCACCAATGGGATTGAGGATACTGGCTTGAATTATACCCGTTGCATTAGAGAAGACCCTGTCAAAAAAGGGTTACTATATTTAGGTACAGAAACCAAATTATTTGTCTCTTTTAATGATGGTCAAACGTGGCAATCCTTAATGAGTAATCTACCACATACGCCAATGTATTGGCTTGATATTCCAGAACATTATAACGATTTAGTGATTGGAACTTATGGTAGAGGTATTTGGATATTAGATGATATTACGCCTTTGCAGCAATTGACGGAGGACCTAACAAAAGCAAAAGCCCATTTATTTGCGCCAAAACCTGCCTATCGTTTCCGTCCAGTTACGTCTAATATGCAATTTTTTCCAGAACCTTCTTTTGGCAAAGACCCTGCTTTCGGGGCGAGCCTTAATTATTGGCTGAGTGAAAAAAATGATAGTGTAAAAATACATATCGTGGATAGTGCAGGAGATACCGTCCGAACCTTAAAACATAAAGGAAAAGCGGGTATCAATCGGGTGATGTGGGATTTAAAAGACGAACCGAATGAGCCTATTGTTTTGCGCAATAAACCATTATACGCAGATTGGTTTGTTCTTAGCAAAAAAGGCGACCATAATCCATTGATTAAACCATTTAGTATTTTAGTGCCGCCAGGGAAATATAAAGTGCATTTGGCTGCTGGTTCGGATACCAATATACAAGAAGTGGAAATCTTAAAAGACCCACATTCAGAAGGAAGTTTAGCAGATATCGAAGCGCAAACGACCATCCTAAAGGATTTGCAAAAAGATATGACAACCGTTGCCGAAATGGTCAATGAAATAGAAATAATGCGGATGCAATTAGGCGATTTAAAAGCAACGATGACTGCTTTGAAAAAACCAACTGATTTGATTAAAGCGACTGCAAATATGGATACGACTTTAATCAATCTAGAAAGTAAACTCATTCAGTTAAAATACACAGGCACGGGACAGGATGAAGTGCGCTACCCAGTTCGATTGGCTGAACGAATTAATTATTTGGCAGGAACTATAGCCATTGCTGATTTTCCACCTGCTGACCCGCATCGGGAAGTACATCAACTGTTAAAAGAACGATTGGTAGCTGTTCAGAAAGAATATGAGGTATTGAAGGCAAAAGATTTAGTTGCTTTTACCAAAATGTTGGGTGAGCATGGAGTTGGTTTGCTACTCAAATAAAAACGTTTTAGATTATTTACTTTAAGCACAACATTACCCTGTGATTTGCCATCATGGGGTAATGTTTTTTAAGTTTGTGATAAATAATCAGACAAAAATAAATTAACAACTAAACAAAGATTGCTGGTTAGGACTATTAGTCCGAAACCACTATTTTTCTTGCCTCTGGCAAGTGTTATTAGCTGGAATTTTAAAAAATAGATGCTCTAAATTCGCCAGAGGCGAGCCAATAAAAGTATCGGACTAAAAGTCCTAACCAGCAGCAGCTATCCAATAATCTAAAAATTGTTCGTTTATCTTTGTCAAACTACTTACACCTCATTAACCTAATTTTTGAAGCATTTAAAAGCAAAAATACTAAACTGATGAAATATCTATCTTTCCTTATTCTTTCTACCCTAATCATTAGTTGTCAATCGGATACACCCAATAATAATGATAACCAAATCAATCAACCTTCCTACGAATTGGGCGTAGTTGGTGGATTTAGCGAATTAATTGCCGCTGGCGTCAAACAATTAGGGTTAAGTGCACCTATGTCGCCCAAGGAAATGGATGCCTTTATTATTGATGCCGAAAAAGTAGCGGCAAAACATGGCGTTTCTGTATTCCGAGAATCCGATTTGCTAATCACGAATCTTTTTCCAGCCGATGTGGCGAAAGAGAAGGAAGTACTTTTATTATATACGGGCAATACCAAAGACGCCTATCTCCAACTAAAAGCGGATAAAGCGAAGTTTGAAAAAGCAGCTGCTTATGATACAAAAGCCAGTATGGACATTTCCAGAAGATTCGGTCGATTATTGAGTTATAGCCCTAAAAAAATCAATCAATTATTAGCTCAAAATACGGACTTCCGAACGATGGCTGATTTTGGAATTAAGGCAACCAATTTATTCCTTTATTATAAAGATTTAGAAGCAGCAGGAGATTTTTATGTTTCCACTTTGGGCATGGAATTGGTGGCAGATTATGGAATGGCTTTACTCCTACGAATGACCTCCGATTCCTATTTGATTCTAGTCGATGCTACCAAAGGCATGCATACCGCCGAAGAGCCTAAAACAGTTGCTTTAGCTTTACTGACCGAGCAATTAAAGGAATGGTATGATTATTTAAAAAGCAAGGAAGTTTCCATAAAGTATACCTACAAAGAAGGCGCTGCACATGATGGATTTGTCGCTATTGACCCAGAAGGTTATTTACTAGAATTTGAACGATTTAATCAACATCCAGAAAATGAAAAATTCATCCCTATTTTAAATAATAACAAGATAAAAACCATTCCGTCCAATCCTAAAAGTACGAAGCCGGCAGGATTAACTATTCATTCGACCATTACTTGGTTGTATAATAAAGAGGTCTTAGCCATGCAAAATTATTATCAAGATGTGCTAGGATTAGAATTGGTCGCAGACCAAGGATGGACAAAAATTTATCAAGCGGCTACTACTGGTTTCCTAGCAATTGTAGATGAAAGAAGAGGGATGCACAATTTTACCGAAAAGAAAGCCGTCAATGTTGGATTTATCATAGAGGAGTTGAGTCCCTGGTTTGATTATGTCAAAGCGAATAACATACTAGAACTTCGAGACACCACCTTGAATATTGGCCCCGAAACAAGGTATAAGTCCTTTGTTGGGTATGGACCAGAAACCTATTATTGGGAATTTGATGCCTTTTTTCCACATGGGGATAATACGCTTTTGTTACAATATTTAGACGACGAATGATTTGAACTAAAGACGCCAAATCTTTAAGGTTTGAAGCCCTCCAAAAAAATCAATTTAATGAAAAAGCAATAAACATTGGTTGGTCTTCATTCATCCGTTGGTAGTTAAAAAATAACCAACGGATGAATGAAGACCAACGGGAGTTTTACCCCGTGACTTCCCGTCACTGGGTAAATATAAAAGGCTTCGCCTATTTAAATGATTTCTTCCTTATCTAATCAACGCCTAAAATATTTTTAAAAGAAAAGTGACCTTTCAATAAAATAGTAGTCTTAAGAATGTAAGAGGATATTATTTAAATATATCCTCACATGGAATTTCACAAGTTTTTAGGTTTTCTTCTTCCTTTTAGGTTTTTTTTCTCCTTCCTTATGTTTTTCATTTCACATTTTTTATTTATTTACTATCCGTTTTCAACGGTTAGTTAACTTTTATTTTTATGAATATTTTCGTTGCAAAGTTAAATTTCGATACACAAGAAAGAGATTTACAAGATGCATTTGCTGCTCACGGAGCAGTTGACTCAGTTAAAATTATTATGGACAAATTTACAGGCAAATCAAAAGGGTTTGGTTTTGTAGAAATGCCAAACGAGGCCGAAGCACAAGCTGCTATTGACGATTTAAATGACCAAGATTTTGACGGTCGTACAATCGTTGTTAAAAAAGCAGAACCTCGGGAAAATCGCGGCGGCGGCGGCGGTTACAATCGCGGAGGCGGTGGTGGAGGCTACAACCGTGGAGGCGGCGGTGGCGGAAGCTACGGTGGCGGTGGAAACAGATATTAATACAGGCATCTTCGGATGCAATCTTTAATATAAGTACTAGCACAAGAGCTCCGAGTAATCGGGGCTCTTTGTGTTTGTGGTACATTTTATTTTTACTTAGCGCAGAAAGTTAATTTATTTTATATAATAGCATATAGCAATTTTGATTATCCACTTGCTTATAAATTGTTAAGATTATGTTAAAGGAATAAGCTCTTGCATTATACATAGGACTCTTATGTATGTTTGCAATCGACTGCGAAATTATAGCCTATTTTTACACAAAAGATTACTTGGGAATTATGTTTACAGATAAACACTTGAAAATTTTCTTCAACCTATGCATTGCTTTGTTGATTAATGGTTTTGCTTATGGCCAAGCTGAAGATTCGCTCTTTGTAAGCAAAGGAGCTGTCTCGTTTAAAAAAGTCATGCTAGACGGCAAGTTATTTTATCGAAATGAAAAAACGAAGGAATTCATAAGTCAATCAGCATATAACTATATTTCTGAAGCTAGAAATGGAAAAACGCTTCCCGATACAAATCGTATAGTACATGGACAGGGGGATGATTATTGGCAAAATGACCGAGTCAATCCATATAGAGGTGCAGTCCTGCCAACACCTTATAAAATAGCATTTGACCAGACCACATTTACCCACCCAGTTGATGGGGATATTGTGATTACCTCAAGATTTGGGAGGAGGAGAAGAGGTCCTCATAGAGGTTTAGACCTCGACCTTGTTACGGGTGATACCGTGCGCTCAGTTTTGCCTGGAATCGTTCGATTTGTGGGCTATAGCCGAGGTCATGGTAAAACTGTTATCGTCCGCCATGCAAATGAGGTAGAAACATTATATGCTCATTTGTCTGACTATGCTGTAGAACCGAATGACCTCATTTACGAAGGACAATTACTTGGATTTGGTGGTAATACGGGCAATAGTCGAGGCAGTCATTTACATCTAGAAGTACGTTATAAAGGCGTCTGTATTCATCCACAATATGTATTTAATTTTGATGGTAGTCAAGCGATTCGAGGATCGGAACTATGGGTTACCAATGAATGGAAAACGCCAAGATTTCACAGTTCCTATCGAACAAGTAAAGTAACGCCTATCTTCACAGAAACAGATGCCATCGCTGCTCAAAAGGCAGAGCCTCGATACCATAGAGTCCGCAAAGGAGAAACTCTTTCTCATATAGCGGGAAGATACCAGCTTAGATTAAAAGAAATTTATCAACTCAATCCTATTCCCAAAAACGCTATTCTCAATATTGGGCAAGCAATACAAGTAAGATAAAGGATGCTAATAAAACACTTGAATAAGAATTAATATCTATTACCCCGTGACTTCCCGTCACGGGGTAATTTGTTTTTATAAGTCCAAAAAATCAGAAAATTTCGAGCAAATTTTTCGGATTCCCCAATTCCAGTTACTTTTAGGCAAAAACGATGAACCAACAACCAACTACTAAACCCAACCTCTCCAGAAAATTAGGCCTAATAAGTCTAGCAGCGACAGGTATTTGCTCTATGTTAGGCGCATCGGTCTATGTTGTACCCATTATGATACAGCGCAATGTCCCAGGCATTGGCCCTTATGTTTTACCTGCTTTTTTACTAGCAGCCATTCCTGCTTTATTGGCGGCTTTTGCTTATGCAAGCTTATCTTCTGCGATGCCAAGGGCAGGCGGCAGTTATATTTTTGCCAGTCGAGGTTTGCATCCCTATTGGGGATTTGTGGCGAGTTTTGCCCAATGGTTTGGTTTGACAATTGTGATTGGGGTGATTTGTTATATCATTATTCCTTTTTTTAGAGATATTGCGACTGCTTTGGATTGGGAGGCAACGGCTAATTTATTAAATACAGGTTGGATAAGAGTCACTTTAGCGTTGGCTTTATTATGGACTTTTGTGGGTATTAATATGCGTGGTTTAAAATTTTATGAACGCACCTTGATTCCTTTGATGTTGTTAATGTTTGGTTTAGGGGCAATTGTTATTTTCGCAGGTTTTAGTTTTAATCATGCAGATTTTGCCACTGCCTTACAAGCAAAAGAAGGACGTTCCATTCCTACGGCAACTATTGCTGCATTTGATTTTAGTACTTTTTTAGCAGCAGCAGCCGTTTTATTTTCTAGTTTTATTGGTTTTGATTCGATTGCCCAAGCAGGTGGAGAGGCTAAAAATCCTGAAAAATTATTGCCTCGTGCGATTGCCTTAGCGGTATTAACGGTCGGTGGTTTTTACTTCATTTTTACAGCGGCTGTGTATCATGCTGTACCTTGGCAATTTATCGCAGCAGAAGCGATGGAAAAAGACATCTCTGCACCAGGCTTATTTGGTTATTTATTATCGCCTGGTTGGGGCGTCGCCATTATTTTTGGTGCGGCAATTGCGCTCATTAATGATTTGCCAGCGATGCTTTTATCTGTTTCTAGGTTATTATTTGCTTGGGCAGCAGATGGTATTTTTCCAAAAAGAATAGCCCAAATTAATCCAACGACACAGACACCTCAAATCGCTTTATTTTTAAGTGGTATTATGGCAACTATTGGTATTTTAGGTAGTCATTTTGCAGGCGATTTTTTCCTTGGTATTGATATTATGGTGACCAGCATGTTGGTCAATTTTTTATTGATGTGCTTGACTTTGATTTCTTTGCCTAAAAAGAATCCAGCCATTGCGAAAAACATTAAAGTATTGACTTCCAATAATTTAAGGTTGGCTCTGGCATGGTTAGGCGTATTTTTTCTATCTGGATTTTTAATTATCCATATTTGGAAAGATTTGCAGGCAGATGTTGCAGCATGGTATTTTCATTCTACGCCTGTTTGGTTAATCGTGATGGGCTTGGCTTCTTTGATTTATTTTTGGCAGTTAGGGAAACTTCGAGCTAAAGGTGTTGACTTGGAGGAGTTGTTTAGGAAATTGCCTTAGTGTATTTTCAGTATAGCCGACAATGTCTGCTAAGAGGATGGCGGCGAGTCGCAACCCGCAACAAATTAAATATTGTAAGTTTATTTTTGTCTCATTACGTATTTATTCCAAAATAAATCGTGTAGAAAGTACTTCCAGAACTTGGAGTTATGGAAGTACTAAGCCTTTTGGAATAGAGTCTAATAAAGATAGTGAAAAATATTGTTTTAAAACTTTTATCAATCACCACCCGCTTTTCTGAAAATTTCTATAGTCGCTGTTCTTCAATCCACCTATCAATCTTAGCTTCCAATAAGACTAAGGGCAAACTTCCCGAATTCAATACCTGATTATGAAAAGCTTTAATATCAAAATTATCGCCCAAAGCTGCTGTTGCTCTATTTCTTAACTCCCGAATCTTTAATTGGCCAATCTTATAAGACAAGGCTTGGCCTGGAGTTGCCATATACCGTTCGATAGAGGCAATGACCGACGCTTCTGATTCTGCTTCATTGTCTAAGGAATACTGAATGGCTTGTTCTCTAGTCCATCCCAAACCATGAATACCTGAATCAACGACCAAGCGGATAGCACGGTGCATTTCCATGCTCAACATACCGAAATATTGAATAGGGTCTTCATACAAGCCTAATTCTTTTCCTAAAGATTCTGCATATAAAGCCCAACCTTCGACAAAAACGCCCATACTTTCAGGGTGCAAAAATTCAGGGAGTTGGGTGTTTTCTTGTTGTAAAGACAACTGATAATGATGCCCAGGAATTGCTTCATGCAGAAAAAGGGCTTCGTCCGAAATGGTGTTATAGCTACTTACATCTGGAATAGGGACATAAAAAATACCGCCTCTGGAAGCATCTTTTGATCCTGGTACATATTCTGCACTAGCGGATGCTTCTCGAAACGCTTCTGTTCGCCTCACTTCAAAATTAGCTTTGGGTTTTAAATCAAAAAGCTGAGTTAAGCCAATATTTACTTTATCCTTAATTTGATTAAAATTGGCAATCACTTGTGCAGGTTCGGTAAAAGGCATTTGTGCTTTGTTTGTTCTCAAATGTTCAAAAAATGCCTTAATATCTCCTTTAAAGCCTATTTGGTTTTTAGCTTTTTCCATTTCTATCAATATTCTCGCTACCTCGCTTTTTCCCAATTCATGAATCTCTTCGACCGACATATTGGTCGTTGTATGCAGTTTGATTAAATACTTGTAAGTTTCTGAACCGTTTGGTAAAGCACCTATCCCTGAAGTTTCCCGACAAACTGGCAAATATTCTTCAACTAAAAATTGCCGAAGGGTTTTATATTTTGGTTTTAATTTATTGGTAATCATTTGACGATACGCCGCTTTTAAACGTGCTTGGTCATCGGCTGAAATACTCGCTGGCATAGAGGTAATTGGTTTATAAAATAAGTGTTGGTCAATTGGCTTCGTAATAAATTCTTCTAATTGAGGAATCATTTTTTGAGTCAATACTTTTGGCAAAACCACGCCTGTCGCCATACCTAGCTTCATTTTCACTATGCAAGTATCCAAAAAGGGTAGATAATCATCAACTCGATGCAACCAATTATCATAATCTTTGGCCGTTTTAAAAGGTTGAACACTTTTTCCTGCTGCCAATTGAGAAAAATATAAATGCAGCGATTGTATTTGAATCAGCGGCATTAATTCAAAACTAGGTAAGTTATAAACAGGTGATGCCATTGTCACTAATTTATTCGTCAACCCTTCTCTTTTAATGGTACAATCCCATTTCATTACTTCCATACTCAATTGTTGGGAAGGGCTGATTTTAGTGATGTCAACTTGCGCTATCGCTGCCAAAAATTGCGTATAATGCTCTATTAAATCTTGCTGATAATCTGCGGAGATATAATTTGCCACTTGGTCATTATATTTATTTTCTCCTGACTTAGTCGCTTCAATGGGATTAATCCGTTGTTGAAAGTGATTAAAAGCTTGAAATAAGCTGTCGATATTTATTGCCTTTGCTTGAGGTACACTCATCGTTGCTTCTTGGCATCCAAGGGTCAATAATAGGCAAAGGAATAGGCTAAAGGAAAATACTTTCATTATTAATGATTTTAGAAGGAAAACGGTTTGGGATTAAAGGTAGTTAGAAGGATTGAATTAAGGAAGAAAAAGAAAAGAGGTGAATGGGTTTAATTTAATTTTAGAGATTTAATGGAAATAAGAAGGTATATGAAAGTTTATGAAAAATTATCTTCTCCAATTTATTTCAACTTTTTCCTTTACTGCTCCACTCAAATTTATAACAACTCCTGAAGTATGTTTATTTTGTTCTAACGCTGTAATAATAGCTTCATACCAACTATATCTCCACGGTTTTTAGTAATACCGAGTAATCCTCCTCTTAAAAGGTCAAGTTTTAGTTTTTTCATAGGTTATGATTAGAAAGATACAAATTCTATCCATTCTTTACAAAGAAACGATTTTTTTTAGTGATTTAAATTATTCCATTTTTATAAAAATCATTTTAATCAAAGATTAATGTATTTTGTGCTTTGTTATAACACACCTTAAAATATGAACAAAACACACCACCAACTAGCGCCTAATCTAAAAACCTCCAGAATCTTAACAGGTCTCTGGCAAGTAGCAGATATGGAAAGAGGCGGAAAACAGTTGGATTTAGATACAGCGGCAAAAGCCTTAATCCCCTATATTGAAGCTGGATTAACCACTTTTGATATGGCAGATCATTATGGTTCATCGGAATTGATTACGGGCATTTTACATAAAAAATACATCGCTAAAGATAAAATTCAGCTACTCACTAAATGGGTGCCACCGCCGGGAAAAGTATCGAAAAAAGTAGTCAGAGAAGCAGTACAAATCTCTTTGGATAGAATGCAGTTAGAAACATTGGATGTCCTGCAATACCATGCATGGAATTATGCAGATGCTGCTTGGCTCGACCAATTATATTGGTTGCAAGAATTAAAAGAAGAAGGTTTAATCAAACAGTTGGGCTTAACAAACTTTGATACCCCGCATCTAAAAATGGTCTTGGATAGTGGGATAAAAGTCGTGTCCAACCAAATTTGTTTCTCTTTATTAGATCAACGAGCCAATCATGGAATGTTGGCCTTATGCCAAGCTTATGGTGTCAAAGTTTTGGCTTTTGGTACATTAGCAGGTGGTTTTTTAAGTAACAAATGGCTACATCAACCAGAACCTGACATCAATAAATTAGCCACTTGGTCACAGATGAAATACAAACGATTTATTGACCAAACAGGTAGCTGGGACAACTTTCAAGAATTATTACAAACTATCCATGAAATTGCCCTTGCTAAAGATGTTAGTATTGCTAATATTGCCAGTCGATATATTATGGAACAGGAAGGCGTTGGCGGCGTTGTTATTGGCGCAAGACCAGGGAAAAGTGAACATGTTGCCTCCAACTTACGCTTATACGACCTTCAATTAGCAGATGCTGAAAAAGCTACAATCAGTAAAGCTTTAACTACCTTAAAACCTATTCCTGGAGATTGTGGAGATGAATACCGTAAACCTCCATTTTTAACGGCTTCGGGTGATTTAAGCCATCATTTAGATAATTTCCCTGCACCTTATCGTACAAAAGAAGGACAAGATGGACGAACCCAAGTTTTGAGTGGCACAATTTGGGAAGACTTAGCGGGATTCAGTCGAGCCGTCAAAAAAGGCAATCGAATATTGGTATCGGGTACGACTGCTACACATGGTGATAAATCAATTGGCGGTAACGACCCTGCTTCCCAAATGAATTTTATTATTGATAAAATTGAAGGGGCTTTGCAGTCTTTAGGCGCACGATTAGAAGATGTAGTGCGCACTCGGATTTTTATTCGAAATGTGACTGATTGGGAACCAATTTCTAGGGCGCATGGAGCTCGTTTTAAAGATATTCAACCTGCGAATACTTTAGTACAGGCGAATCTGATTGGGGAAGAATATCTGGTGGAGATGGAAGCGGAAGCGATTGTTTAATGATGAACGATAAACGATGAATGATAAATTAGTCAAAGGTCTATCAACTTATCAAATCTAGAAATATAAACCTACCTAAATCCGTTGTCCTTTAATTATCCGTTGTAGGAATAAGATACAACGGATAATTAAAGGACAACCAATTGGAATGTATTTAGGAAATTACAGTATTAATAAAAAACAATTAATAATGAAAAACCACTTTACCTTACTATTCTTATTTCTTGCGGTAAGCTTATTTACAAATTGCCAGCAAGCGCAAGAGCAAAAACAAGCAGTAGCTTCAATAACTGTTCCTACCTCTAAAAAATATACCGATTTAACTGCCCTATTCCAAGAATGGCGAACTTTTGAAAATCCACCAAAAAAAGACGGTGCACCAGATTATACCGCTGAGACCTTCAAAAAACGTTGGCCTGTGTTTGAGCAATTACAAGCTAAATTATTAGCCATTGATACAACGGACTGGCCAGTAGCTCAGCAAGTAGATTGGCATATCGTTTGGGCAGAAATGAATGGTTACGACTTTAATCATCGCATTCTAAAACCTTGGGAGAGAGATCCTGCTTTTTATAAATCGTTATGGATGAGTCGAAGTGATGTGCCTGCACATGAAGGCCCTACGCATCATGGGACAACGGAGATTTGGACTTATGAATTTCCTTTAAGTGCAACTGCAAAAACTAAATTATTAAACGATTTTAAAGTTATTCCAGTTTTAAACGAACAAGCTAAGCTAAATCTGACGGGCAATGCCAAAGACCTTTGGATAGCAGGAATTCGAGACATCCGTTCCCAAAGTGCCAATCTTAAAAAGGTCATGGAGTATGAAGGCATTAAAGGCGATAGCGAACTAGTTGCTGCCATTCAAACAGCGATTACTTCAACGGATGGCTTAGTTACTTGGTTAGAAAAAGAAGCACCATCCAAAACAGGCCCATCTGGAATTGGCAAAGAAAATTATACTTGGTATTTACAAAATGTACATTTAGTGCCTTTAACCTGGGAAGATGAAGTGATGATTTTAAAAAGAGAATTATCAAGAGCTTGGGCTTCTTTAAAATTAGAAGAACATCGGAATCGGAAATTACCGCAGATGATAGCCGCTGATTCGCCTAAAGCTTATGACGAACTAGCAGAAAAATCGGCGAAAAGTTTAATGACTTTTTTAGAAGATCAAGATATTGTGACTGTTAAAGATTATTTTGATCCTGCCTTACGGAAACATTTAGGGGGATTTGTTCCAAAAGAAACGCGTAATTTTTTCTGGATTACTGCTCATTATGATCAAAGACCGCTCTATTCCCATTTTTACCATTGGTTTGAATTGGCTCGAATGGATTTAACACCGCATCAAAGCGAGATTCGCAAAAAACCATTGTTATATAATATTTTTGATTCTAGAAATGAAGGCATGGCAACAGCCGTAGAAGAAATGTTTATGCAAGCTGGTTTATATGATGATAATCCTAGGGTGAAGGAGATTGTATATATTATGATTGCTCAACGAGCTGCTAGAGGTCTAGGTTCGCTTTATGCGCATGCCAATGAGATGACGATGGAAGAAGCTGGTGGTATTCATTCCGAATTTACGCCTAGAGGTTGGATGAAAACAGAGAAGGAATTATTGCTTTTTGAGCAGCATCTTTATCTCCGCCAACCAGGCTATGGGACGAGTTATATTACAGGGAAGCACTTGGTAGAAGAAACTTTAGCAGATTTTGCTAGACTGCAAGAAGGTAGTGGGACATCTTTTGAAATAAAGTCCTTTTTTGATGGTTTGAATAGTATCGGAAATATTCCAATTTCATTGGGGCGCTGGGAAATGACAGGGATTGATGCGGATGTTCGGGAGATTGTTAAGGGAGGAAGGAGTAGTAAATAATTTGGATTAAATCTATAAGAAATAGTAATTTAGACACTTGGAGCGTCTTTCAGACCTCCAAGTGTTTTTCGAGCCGGTTCAACAAGGAATCACCTTATATTGATGTAATAAATCATGTTCTTGATTTGTCAAAGGTGGTGACCAGCGAACGGTTCTAAAATCAAGGTCGGCAACCATAAATCCAGGAACATTTTGAATGCCCCATAATTCTTTTTGAGTCGTTCTATTCCATTGCCTAAGGGTGCAATCTTGAGAAACGCTAAAAAAAGTAGCCTGCGCTTTATCATAAATTGCAGATAAAATATAACTGGTATGTCCTTCATAAACAACCTTGTCATTCAAATCAATCTGTCTAGTAGCGCCCTTTTCTTTTATGGGTAATTCGTATAATTTATTTTGTCGTTGCCCACCGATTAAAATATGTTTTTTATCAGGACTATAGGTAATGTAAAGAATTCGTTCTGCATTCAATTGTACAGAAAAGGATAGTTGCCCCGTTTGACTATCCCATTCTTCTATCGTACCATCTATTTTACCAACTAATATATAGCGTCCATCAAAATCCATTGTATAAACTCGTGTTGGGTTATTTTGATTAAATACTTGTTTGCTGCTATCTCCGTCGGTTTCTTCTGCTGACCAAAGATTAATAAGGCCATTTTTGCAACAAGTCACAAACTGGCTGTCTGTTAGCTTGGGGCTAAAAACAATAGCCGTAATTGAATTTGATGCTTTCGGGTAGGTCGCTAACAAAGTCGTTATTTTAAGCGACCAAAGTAGTGTATGACCACCATCATCCCCCGAAACAACTGCACCCGTAACTTGATTGATAGCGATACTAGTAACGGTTGTCGAATGCTCCGTAAAACGACGAATACATTTGCCAGCTAAAGTCCATACTTGAATAATCCCCCATTCTCCACCCGTAACTAAAAGGGTCGGTACTCCTTTTGGGGAATAAATCGCCATGCTATAGGCAGCGCCCTCTCCTGCGAAAATAAGGTCTCGTTTTTGCTCCATAGTGTTCCATCGATGAAATGTGCCATTTTCAGAAGAAGCCAAAATCCAATCAGAATTGGGGATATTAATTAAAGTATTATAAGGACTAGCACTACAGGAAAAAGTATGAAGGACTTGCCCATTGAGCGTAGACCATTTTTTACTAGTTCCATCAAAAGAACCCGAATAAAAAGATTGGCCATTTGGATGATAGGCGATACTTGTAACTCGCCTAGGGTGTCCTTTAAATAGTTGAGTTGTTTTTATCTCCGCAGTTGTATTCTTAGTAATTTCTTTAACGGGCCATTCATAAATATTATCATCTAAACCTGCTACTAAAACATATTTACCAGTTGGACTATAAGTGATATCGGCAAATTGTGCATTCCGATTAAATTTAGGCGCTTGATTAAAAATAAAGCTTTGGGTAATTTTTTCTGTTTCTATAGCCCATTCTTTGATTTGCCAACTAGCGGCCGTCCTTTCTTTTGACAAAGCAATCATCTTTTTTCCTGATGGATTTTGCGCCAATGCTATTACATTTTCTTGGTAAAAAGAAGCTATTTTTTTACCTGTCCTTGTTGACAATTCTAAAATAACTCCTTGTGAGCCAACTAAAAAACTTTGCCCCTGTTTGGTGTAATCAACGGTGTTAATTTCTTTGAAATAACTATCTAGACAGGTGGTAACAAATTGTTCAATCTTGTTTCCCTCCTCCTTGACTATTGTTGTTTTAGGCTTAGTGTAAGTAGCAATTGCTGCTACTTCCGTTTCCATTTTTTTAAGATAGTTTTTTATATGTTTTTGTAAATTAGTTTTGGTATAGTCTGTACCTAATTTTTTAGCCTCTATTTCCATCGCCTTAAAAACGGACTCTATTTTAAATCCAGTAAGCAGCTGGGTGCTAATACTATAAGCCTTAAGTTTTTTTCCTTCTTGCGTACACCATTCTCTCACGGTACCATCCGCCGCTGCCGATAGCATTTTTTCTTCTTTTGGATGATAGGCTACTGCACTAATAGCTGCCTGATGCCCTCGAAAAACATGTAAAGTCTTTCCTGTTGCTACTTCCCATTCAATTAAACCGCTATCCGATGCACCAGTGATTAATCGTTGGCTATCGGGACTAAAAGCCATAGTTGTTACCCCCGAAAAATGCCCATAATGATTATGAAGTGTCCGAACAAATTCATTCGTTTCCACTAGCCATAATTTAATCGTATGGTCGTTGGAAGCGGTTGCCAAGTATTTTCCGTCAGGACTAATACTTATTTTATTTACCTCTTTAGAATGCCCTTGTGGAAACCATTGACTAGGCGACAAGCAGCTATTGTCCCATCGGCTAGTAATTTTTTCTCCATCTTTTGTCAACTCAATATGCTTCGTCCCATTAAAATCAAAACCTGTTAAATTAAGATTGGATAAATCCGCCCCTGCAAAAGTTTGTCTAGTTTGCTTCCAGATAGATAAAATATTCCAAATCGTATAACCTACTATTTTTTTATCCGTTATTCCTCTACAGAGGTCGAGTATTTTAGCCAAACTGGTTTTGATGTAATATTGCGCCCATTTCCTACCAGCAGGAACTAAGGCTGGTCGATTGCGATGTTCTCCAACTATTTCTCCCAACATTTTTTGTAAATTGGCGGGTAACCTACGGTCTTTCAATACAGTAGGTAATCGCTCTTTTTCAAGTGCCAAATTAATTTCATTCAATAAATGTTTGGCTGCAAAAAAGTCTTGAAAACTTTGATGAAAAAAGCGCAAATGGACGCCTTCTCTAGTAATAGGATATAATGCTTGTTGAAAATCTTCCATCAATTCTTCAAATCGACTAATTGCATCAATTAGCGGAAGCGTACCTAACTGTAGCGCATGTACATACTTTCGGTATCGCTTTATGGGGGTATGATTTAGACCAGAAGACAATAAAAAATCAGACTCGTAAAACCGTTGGAATGCCTCATTCACTATGATTTCAACATCTTTTTCTTCCAGCACTAATTGTTCCTTTTGTTCCATCTGATACGCTAGATAAGGCATCAAATGCTGCAAAAAGAAGTGGTTTCGGATATACGCTTCTGGATTCGATAGTTGCTCTTTTTCAAATGCTTCTAATTTTAACGCCATATACTGCCATAGTAATTCTCCTATTCCTCGCACTTCCCCTTGTACCATATCTGATTCGCTTAACTTTTGGTAAAGATTAAGCATCATTGGATTTGCCAATAACTCATTTAAAGTATTGCTTCTCGTCGCATTATCTGTTCCTAAATATTGACTAACCGCTGAGGAAGATAAAGGTGCTAATTCCCATATATTGAAATCAACAGCAAACTGGTGATTGGAAGGGAATCGAGTACTGACAATGAGTTGAATTCCACACGATTTTGCCATGCGACTCCATTCATTTAAATCAATTAATAAAGGAGTGATGTCCGCAGTAATTTCATTTAATCCATCTAGTGGTTTGCGCAAGAAGTTAGCGGCAGTTAATATTCTTCAATTTCTTTC
>JAFMDF010000371.1 GCA_017857395.1 Bacteroidota bacterium
GGCTTTTTTTATTTTTGTCAAGTTTTTTTACCTAAAAAATTGCACGGACTATTGCATAGATATACTACAAAGCCTTCCCACTAGTAGAAATTTGCTGAACAGTCGCCTCAAAGTCCACTAAAAATTCTTCATATTTACTAGTAGCTGTACCATTATACCCTGTATGAATCTTTACCACTTGGTCATTTTTATCAATAAAAATTAAGGTTGGATAAGATAGAATATGGTTTAGCATTGGTAATGATTCCGCTGCTTCTTTTTTATCAGAATACCCTGCTACCACCATTTCATAAGGAATATTCATCCGTTCTTTATAACGACTAATAGCTGCATTTGCTTGCGCTTTATCTCTTCGTTTTTCAAAGGCTAACGCAATAATTTCAATATTAGGATTGGGATTTTTTTGAAAATAATCTACTAAGAATTCTGTTTCTTCTCGACAATTTGGACACCACGTACCGAAAATTTGAATAATTTTCGCTTTTCCACGATATGCTGGATTGTCTAAACTAATCATTTTACCCGATGGATTTGGAAAAGCAAATTCTATTTTATCATACCCTTCTTTCAAATAAGTTAACTCATTCGGGTCTTTTAATTCAAAGGCATCATTTCTTTTAGCCGTCCAAGACGCTTGATAATGTTTTCCAGAACGGAAAGAACCAATCATGGTATTATCTTCTAAAATCTTTGCTTCAAATAAAAAAGCATGTGCCCCATCAAAAACAGATAAATATAGTTTATCTTCTTGAATCGTACCTTCTAAATAACGATAGTCTCCAGTTTCCGTTCTAAAAGTTCCTGTTAAATGATTGCCTGTTTGTTTGAATTCGCCAATACCTGCGAAAACATCTGTTGGGTCGTCATTTCCTTGAAAATGCACTTCCCATTTCCCTGAAACATCTAATTTCGGTGTTTTTTTCAATTGCGTAAACCGATGCTTCTTACCGTATTTTGCGACAAAAGGAATGCGGTAATTTTCTCGATTTGTTGCTACCCACTCCCCTTCCATCACTCTGCTTTCAAACAAACCTTTGATATAAGATTCATAAATCGGAAATTTAATTAAAAAAGTATCTTTCCCTACTTTTCTATCTAGGCCAATATAAATATCTTCTTTGGCGACTCGAATTCGCTCTTCCCCATTTATTACATCAATATGAAATTCATTTTCATTTTCGTAAATCACCTCAAAAACAAAGGGTAAAGAAGCGTCTGTTGCTTCTTTAAAGTTAGCTGGCATATTTTTAACGACGCCACCATCTGCTCCAAATTCAGTTGGCCGAATGTCTAAGGTAGCTCGCCAATAACCTGGTGCTAAGCCTGTAAATTGGTTTTGTATAGTAAAACAACCAACAAGGCCAATAGTAAAAATGATAGCAGAAATAATAAGAATACGCATATGTTTAATTTTACCTGCCTACCATCAGGCAGGCTTTTTCAATTTAGTAGTGTCAAAATAATAAATCTATCATAGACACTCCAAGGTCTTAAAGACGCTTGGAGGTCTGCCAACAAATTGGTAGCGTTATTTTTCAACTATTACTTACAACTACAAACTTCCGAAAAATTAATTAAACCAACTCCTAATAAGCGTCAATACTACTTAAGTTTTTCATTTTTGACAAAAAAAAGAAGGTACCCGAAATCGTATACCTCCTTCTTAAATAAAATATGCTATATTTTCGGTTACCCGTTACCTGTTGCCAGTTTGTCGTTTGCCCATAACGGGCAACTGGTAACGGGTAACTGGCAACCCTTAATCCATTAAAGTAAAATCGCCTTTAATTTGGACATTACGCCCATCTACCATTTCTATCTCTGCTCGATAAACAAAAACGGCTGGTTTCATTCTTTTTCTATCAAAAAATCCATCCCAACCTAAACTGGGGTCATTGGGCACAAAATTCTTTCGCTGATAAACGGTTTCTCCCCAACGATTATAAATTTCTAGGGTCACAATTTGATTGACCATACTACCTTTGGCAAAAATGGTAAAACGGTCATTTCCTGCTTGACTATCATTCGGTCGGAACACATTCGGCACATAAATATGAGGCGTTAAATCGACTAATAAACGAACTTCTGAATTCGCCATACAACCATTCTGATCCATGATTTCTACGCCATAATTCGTACTTTGATAAGGTGTTGCCATTGGATTCAAGCAATCATCACAACTTAAACCCTCTGCTGGTGTCCAGATAATCTCTGCAATATTTTCTTCTGGAATATTTGTCAAAGCTGATAAATTCATAGAATCGCCTAACTGAATATCTAATTGATTGCCCAATTTTACGACTAACTCCTCCCGTTCCATAATTTCAATTTGCTGAGCCAATTCACAATCATTCGCATCTTTTACGATGACGTCATAGTTTCCCGGTCGTAGCGCCGTAAAACCAGCTTCATTATGAAATCGATTGCCTCCATCTATGGAATAGGTATAAGGCCCAACCCCGCCAATGACTTGCATGACATTTACCTGCCCTTTATCTCCATGACAAAGCGGTTGATCTATTGCTAAATTTAAATCTGTTGGTTTTTCATCAATAATAGCTAAGGAAGCAGTTGTCATACAACCATTTTCGGTATTTAAAATTTCTACTTGGTAAGTACCTGCTGAACCTATAATTGGCGAGATAACATCCGTTTTAGAACCAATAATTCCATCTTCTGTTGTCCAATTATAGCTAAAATTAGGTCCTGTACTGGATGCACTTCCATCAATTAAGGCAGTTACTGAATTACAACTAAATACCTCTGGGGAATTAATGATAGCAGTTGGTGAAATAGTATCCATTAAGATTTCTACTATGCCTTTTCCTTCGCAACCATTAGTTTCATCTACTACAAACAATAAATAAGTACCTGCTGCGCCCATTATTGGATTTATTGGGTTGGAGGCATCTAAAATATCCCCACTAAAAGTTTCCCAGCGATAATTAATCGTACTTCCACGAGTGGAATTTTCGGCATTTAATTGAACCGTTTCGTTGGTACAAGTAATAGCGTCAGGGGTTTCAATAATGGCTTTTGGTCTACTTAAATCATCTAGTATGACAACCATATCTGTAGCTTCACAATCGTTCAGTTCATCTTTTACAAATAAAGTATAAGTACCTGATTCATTAATGGCAGGGGTCAAAGATTTTTCACCTGATAGAATACCACCGTCCTCCGTTGTCCAAATATAATTATAAGGTCGATTATCTGAGACTGTTCCATTTAAAGAAATTTCTTTTTTATCACAAGTAAAAATAGCTGATTCTCCTGCATCAATTTTAGGCGTAATCGTATCTATCCCTACCCTAGCCTCTACAGTAGTTTCACAAAAATTATTAATATTTGTTACCTTTAAAGTATATAATCCTGCTTGGTCTACGGTGGGCGTTAAAGTGGTTCTATTCTCTAAAAAATGTCCATCTTCGGTTTGCCAATTATATTCATATTCACTCTCTTCCATCCCAACTTGCGTTTGAATAGCAATCGAATTTCTAGAACAGTTTAAATCTAAAGGGGCTACTAATGCTACTTCTGGAGCAATAATATCTTGTTCAACTGTTACATTCTTTTCAATAATACAACCATTAATATTATTGGTAACCATTAGGCTATAAGTTCCAGCTTCGTCAATTTCTGGGGTGAGTATATCTGTATCCGTTGTAAAATTCCCATCATTACTCCTCCAAATAGCGGAATAATCACTTAATTCTTCTAATAGGATACCTTCTAATTGTTGCGTTAAATCTCTGCAATTTAATGCCGTCGGTGGTGCTAGGTCTAGTTCAGGTTGTGTTATGTCTTCTGCAACCATTTCTTCTACTATGCTTTCGCAACCATTTTCGGTATTCAATACTGCGAGTTGATAAGTACCGCCAGCATTTACGGTAGGGGTTAATTCGGTGGAATTATTAAGAATATTTCCATCTTCAGTTGTCCATAAATAGACGAATTCATCACCTAAACTAGTCCCTATTGCGGTGAGCATCAGTTCATTATTTCGACAGCTAATAATGTCTTCCACTTGGATTTTGGCATTGGGTTGGTCTAAATCCGCAGGTATTTCTGCGGTTGCGGTGGTCTCACAACCATTAGCATCTGTTATTTTAACTTCATAAGTTCCGCCTTCTAGATTACTTGGGTCTTCCTCTATTCCTGCGCCATTATTCCATGCAAAAGCATAACCAGGAGAACCGCCTTCCACTTCTAAATCAATACTACCTCCATTTGGGGTATAACAATTCGCCATGCCCATAACTTCAACTTGAGCAGTTAATTGTTCTGGTTTGGTCAAGGTAAAAGACCTAGTGTCTGTGCAGCCTAATTCATTGGCTACGATAACAGAATATTCCCCTTCTTCTAGATTTTCTAGTCGGTTGTCGGAGGCGCCATTATCCCAATCATAAGTGTAAGTTCCGCCATTTTCATCCATGGTTAATTCAATAAATCCATCTGTCGTTTTATTACATTTTGGATTACTAAATTTATATTCAATAGCCACATTGGTTTCTATAATTTCTGCTATTCCATCCCCAGTACCGACACAACCACTAGAGGTCATACCAATAGCTTCATAAGTTCCTCCTGCTGTCTCAGGAAGTATATAAGTGGCCGTTTCAATATTGGAAATATTCCTTGTTGCTCCATTATATTCATATTCCAGTGTATAAGGCCCCGTACCTGTAAAATTCACTTCTATTTCACCCGTAGGGTCGCCATTACAAACCACCACTGCACCAGAAAGCGTCGCCACTTGTGGTTCTATACCAACGGTTACTTCTGCCATAGAAGTAGTCCCACACTCATCTGTAACGGTAACAAAATAAGTGGTGGCTTCATCAATAGACATAGATATACTTTCTTCGGTATCTTGCGTACTCCATTCATAGGAATATTCACCGACTCCACCTTCTACCATTGGGGTAATATTGACCGTTCCGCCTGGGCAAGTCGATAATTCATCAAAGGTAATGGAGGGTTCAGCAGGTTCAGCAATAATCAATTCTGTTAAAATATCTTCACAAGTACAAGCAGACTCTAATTCAAAGATGATAGATTCTGGGCCTTCTGCTATCCCATCATCAAAAACATTAACGGCGATTTTGATACTATCTTGGCCTATTGGAATAATTACAGGTGATGGAATCGCTGTATAATCTACATTCGGTTGGGCGGTACTCAAATCAGAAATAGTAAAAGGAACGACTTGTGGTTTAGAACGGTCGCTATCCTCTGTTCTTTTAAAGACAAAAAAGGATTCTTGACAAGATTCGTAGACCAAATTACTATCAGGGAAAGTCGCATTGGGAATTTCTGTTGCTAATTCCGCAGGGTCGCCTAATTTGAAACTATTGGCCGATAAGAATACCGCAGAATCAAATTTTTTGTCCCCTACATCCCCTACCGCTAATTTGATATGATAAGTTTCACAAGGAATCACATCCACTGAAGCCGTAAAGACATTGGTAAAACCATCATACTCCAAATCGTTTTTAGCTACCGCAGCTGCAAATATTTCTCCTGCTTTACATCCACCTCCAAGTGCTTGAAAAAACGGCGTATTATTATTATAAAGCGGCCTATTATTTTTCCAATTGATATTATTTATAGAAACATAATCGTTGGTTCCTGGAATTTTAGCAATATTAATGCCTTTATCTGAAAAGGGCCCGTTAATACCTGGACCGCTGACAAAAAATCCAAAAACATCATTAAAGTCGGAATTTGAATAATCACAATATTCCTCAGAAGCCCAAACGTATTCAAAACTGACTTTATCAGAGGTCGGTGTAAAATCAAACTCTAAAACGGCTACATCTGTGGTTGAAGTTATTGTAGACCCAACTATTCTTAAAAGTGTATTTAAATCTCCGTCTCCTTGATTTCCATTAAACGTTGAAGTGGTGCTTGTACTAGAATTAGGCCCACTACAATCCTCTACATCTCCTGTAGATAAAATTATTCCACCATCAAAACCAATTGAATTACCTTTAGCAAATTCCCCTTTAGCTATATCTGGGCCTTTAAAGGCAACGTTTTCAATATCATAACAGCCTCCAGCAACAAAAACTTCCTTTACCAAGTAATTTTCATCTAATCCTGATTTCGCAGTAATCACAGGGGCAAATCTAGCCGCAGCAGATTGCTCACGGGGACATGTTGTACATTGCACAGTTGCTAGGTAATCATTGCTATCATTATCAATACAAGGCGTTTTTAAGCTAATTTTAATGGAAGCGTCGGAGGCCACAAAATCCATAATAAATTGTTCTGCCGTTTCTCTAGTTATGTTAAAAGGAATGTCCATCTTTGCGATAGGCAAACAACTCTCATAGTTTTCTATAAAGAATTGAATCATATAATTCTGCCCAACAGTTAAATCATTAACCGTGATTTCTTTAATTAATTCTTTCTGCTGAATTTTCAGGTATAATGGTGCTTCGGCTACAGGTTGGGCTTCTTTGATAGATTGAGCATAAATAGCGTTGGTTCCTATAGTAAAAATAAGCAGAAACGTAATAAGTGTAGTGTGTTTCTTCATGACAGAATTTCGGTTATTGGTGTAGATGATGGTGTAAATAAGCATATTTCATTTGTGAAGATAATGGACAATGCGTACCTTCCACATTTTAAGTGTCGGTAAATATGCCAGTAGTTTGCATATCTCTTTTTTTTAATATTAAACAATATGATTCCGTACCTAAAAATAGAAGATGCGACCTTTGCTCATGCCCAAAAAAAGTGCTTCAATGGCTTTAATTGGACCATTAACCAAGGCGAAAATTGGATAATCACGGGCAAAATTGGTGCTGGAAAAACGAGTTTAGTCCAAGCATTGGCAGGAAAATATTATTTGACGCAGGGTCAATTAACCTATCCTTATTTGGAAACTACACTTCCAGCTATTAAATCCACTTATGAACTGAAAAGGAAATGTATTAAGGTCGTCTCTTTTAAAGATGACTCTAGGGCCTTTGACCCCCATTCCTTTTTCTATTCCCAACGATTTAACTCTTTTGCGGCGGATGGAACGATTACTGTTTGGGAGTATTTAATGGAAGCAGGATTTTCGGAATATGAAAAGGAACATGTTGACTTAATTAAACGCACAGGTGTTTTTGAGCTATTAGATTTAGAACGTATCAAATTGTCTAGTGGGCAATCTCGTAAATTGCTCATTACTAAAGCTATTTTACAGCAACCAAAGTTGTTAATCATTGATAATCCCTATATGGGTCTAGATGCAAAAAGCAGACAAGAATTTAATCAGTTATTAGATGATTTGGTTAAAAATGAGGGCATTCAATTGATTTTAGCAGGTCAGTACGATGTCTTACCAACTTGTATCTCCCATGAATTAGAATTGGATAATTTTAGTATTATTTATGAAGGGAAAGTAAGAAGCAAAGATATTGCACCTAAAAAACTGCTTACAAAGTCACCTTATGGCAAACATTTTACGCTATTTTCTCCTATGGAATTAAAAGCATTTCAGTTAGAATTTTCAATAGAAACTAAGTCAGAAATTATTAAAAAAGTAAAAAAAATCTTTAGACAACCAAATAATTTTGATGAATGGGATACTATTTTTTCTTTAAAAGATGCTTCGGTAGCGTATTATGGCAAAAAAGTGTTGGATACGATTAATTGGGTCGTAAAACCAGGAGATAAATGGGCGCTATTCGGCGCAAACGGGTCTGGAAAATCCACTTTATTAGCCTTGCTTTTTGGTGACCATCCACAAGCTTACGCTAACGAAATCTATCTTTTTGACCAAAAAAGAGGTGTTGGACAGAATATTTGGGACATTAAAAAACGGACAGGTTTTACTTCTTCAGAATTACATTTCTTTTTCAACGCTGAATTGACGGCAGAAGAGACAATTATTACGGGTTTATTTGATCATGTTTATCTAAAAAGAGCACCAACGGATAAGGAACAAGTTCTAGTCGATTTATTAATGGAGTACTTTGAGGTTATCCCCTTAAAAGACCGTTCTTTTCAACAATTATCTACTGGCGAGCAACGCATTATCTTATTAATTAGAGCATTGATTAAAAATCCACCACTCATTTTATTAGATGAACCCTTTCAAGGCTTTGATGTAAAAACGATTCAATTGGCAAAAGATTTATTGAATGCTATTTTGAGTCCACAGCATACTTTGGTTTTTATTACGCATTATGAGCGGGAGATTCCTGAGATTGTTAAGGAAAGGTTTGTTTTGGAAACGAAATAGATGACTTTATAGTAGACTTTGGTAAAAACCAATAAATTAAGCATACAACTACTGATTCCCATTAAAAGAAAATAAATCCAATTGCTATAGGGGAATTCATTTTTTCAATGAACTAAATTAAACTTAATTATTTTTCACATGTGACTGTAAATCAGTAAGAT
>JAFMDF010000372.1 GCA_017857395.1 Bacteroidota bacterium
AGTTGCATAACTCAAAAATACGGGGATTTTTTTTTCCTCGTTTGCACAGCCTACAATTAGTAGGTAAAGAAATGATAGCTAGAGGCGAGGGAAAAATTATCAATATTGCATCCATGCTATCCTATTCAGGAGGAATAACCGTGCCTGCTTATACTGCTAGCAAACATGGTATCGCAGGTATTACAAAAGCATTGGCTAATGAATGGGCGGCTCATAATCTTCAGATCAATGCGATTGCCCCTGGATATATGAAAACGGATAATACAGAAGCTTTACAAAATAATCCTACTCGCAACGAGGCAATCATCAATCGGATTCCTGCTGCTCGCTGGGGAGAACCAGTAGATTTAGTAGGAACGGTGCTTTATTTAGCTTCTAATGCCAGTAATTATGTCAATGGAACCATTATTAATGTCGATGGTGGTTGGATGGCAAGATAAGATTTTAATATTAAATGCAGAAAGTCGTCACAGCAGGAGAACGCCTAGGCATCTATTTTTTAGAAATTGGAGCCGTCTTTTAAAGTTAAAAAATAGAATCTAGCATCAGAAGAATCTGACAATGCTTCCACAACATCTACTACCGAGTACCAAATTTCCTTTCCACCCTCTATTGTACGAATATCAAATTTGTCAAAATTTAAAACTTCTATCTTTGAATTAATTGAGGTGTTATTTAGGTTAATTTACCCATTCTCGAAAAGCCCCTGCAGTCATCCCTTTAGCCATTTCTCGATTATCCCAAGCAGTTGTTTCTCCTAATTGCATTGCTTTCTTCCGAGCTTGCACCCGTTCCATCACCGTCGCAAAGTGATCACCTTGTTCAAATATTTTATATTCCAAAAACCATTTGACAAAAGCCCCTACCCCACGCTTACCTTTCTTTTTGAAAATAGTCAACACTTCTTCGAAATACCAATCTTCAAATCCTTGAAATTCACTACTAGTCACTTTCGGCATAAGTTGCTTGAAAGCAATACCCGCCTTTACACCATATTGAACCAATATATTGAAAGCCTTTGCTTGGGCAAAAGTCAATTTAGATAGTTGGTTATCATCTGGCGTAAAATCTTTAGGCATGTTCACTTTGATATTATCACCTACATCTTTATCTGAAAAAGTAAATATTAATTTCACTATCTGCCTTTTACTATTTCTAATAGAACCAATCGGTTCCAATTTAATCGTAGTATACTCATTAATTTCTCGTTCGATAATCTTAAGTACTCGACGACGGAAATTTCGGAAGTCAGGATATTTATCCGCAATACCTAATAGCTTTTTCAATTCCTCAAGAGAGTAGACCAGTTCACTAACTTGTTCGTGTCCTTGCATCTTGCCTCGATGTGCTTTGAAAATTTGAAACATCCGAATCGAAAAACTAGATTTTAACATCGCTGCCTCTGTATAATTGATACGTGCATATTGATTCAAATTAATCAGGTAAGGTTTAAGGTCTTCCGAAAAAAGGAACTTAATACAAACTTCTCCCAACTCATTTTCCATCGGTGTAACGGATTGAAACCAGTTGATATATCCAGGAAAACGATGCCCATCCACCATAATATTGGTATCAAATTCAATACCCTTACTCCGAATACGTTTTGTAATATCCCGTAACTCCTTATAAAGTCCGCCCCATTTTTTACCATCCGCTTTGAGCATTTTCTCAAACTCTCGTATGGTTACCGTCTGTTCGTGGAAACGTTCTTGCTTTTGTGGATCCATATTCGCAATAAGAAAGAGAATAAGCTTTTGCTCTCTAGGACTAAGCTTATACTGCGCATTGAAAATGAATCGATTTTCAATACGAGCAACCTGTTGATTGTTGTGTAGTGACATAGAAAAACTATTTTGACGGTGTTGCACATAAAAGGTACGGATAGTCAAATTGATATGCTAACCAGACCAACAATCACCAAGAAGTAAAAAATACTCCTTTTTTGCTTTGCTAATTTTTAAAATCTCATAGTCCAGATGTACCTTTGGAAAACCTTAATTTTTGTAGTATTTGGTACTTAATATTTCTTATTTTGCTGCAAGATAAATAAATAAGTGTACTTCGCAAAAAAAAAGTACACTTATTTATTTTGATAAACCCTGAAAATGTACACATTTGAAAATCAGGAACTTACGCACTATTTTAATAGAACCATGAAAATGTACATATTAAAATAGGATGCAAATCCCCTGAAATAGTACACATTTGATTGTATAATAGAATTTCTAAGCCTAATTACACGTATTTTAGCTCTTAACAGTCTCTACTCCTCCAGAATTAGGCTCAAGACAAGAATTTAGATGGCGAGCCCTACTTTTTTAAGACTATTACAGAGAACTTGGCAAAAAAAACAATAATATCCCTGAAAATGTACACTTTAACCAACATTTTACTGTTTATTAATCAAATAAGTCAAAATTCCTGACCCCTGAAAATGTACACTTTTAAAAATAGCCACAGTACACCGTATGATTGTATTTGTAAAATGATTCTCCCTGAAAACGTACACATAATTAAATTTATGCCCTGAAAATCGTAGTAAAAGCAACATTTTTAGTAATAAATGGCTAAATATTGTTATATTAGCCCTGAAAACGTACACATTAATAATCATGCAAACTCCTTCTCGCAGAATAAAAATGTACATATTTGAATTAAATCAATAAATTAGCCCTGAAAACGTACACAAGTACCCTGAATTAGTACACATTAGCAACTGAAAACGTACACGCTCACTACCCTATATACGTACACTTCATCAACTGAAAAGGTACACATTTAACCCTAAATACGTACACATCAGTTATTCCCTGAAATAGTACACTTATAGGCATTGAAGGTTGAGAATCAATACTTTAGTATCTATTCTTTTTTTATAAAATTTACTTCTAAAGAGTTAAAAGAAAAGATATTATTAAAAGTCTTAAAAACATTAGGACTGTTTAATTTAATTTTTTTCCTATTTAGAGGATTAACTTACAACTAAAGGACAACAAATCTAATTTCTTTCCAAGTTGCGCAAAGGTTTTCTCTTTTTTTTTGATAGAAATATTATTTTCTTCTAAAATGGTGCAACCACGAGATAACTTTTTTGATAGAAATATTTTTCATAATACAGCATAATCCTTTGCATCAGTATATTTTCTGTAAACCTGATTTAAAAATATTTCATCAAATATTATATGACAACTCGTCTGTTAAAATCTATCAGATTTTTAACATCGGTCTATTTAAAAGCCTTTACTTCTATTCCCTTCCAGTCTTCGGGAACACCATCCGAAAGGTACTGCTTAGATTTTTGGAAGAATAATTTAGCGGTACGATTGCCTTTGTTAATTGCTAAAAGCAAGAGTAGCTTCTTAAAATTGCTTAGACAAATAATAATCCATTCCGTCCTTAAATAAGGGAAGACAATTTTAAGGATATATTTTTCTGATTTAGCTCAGGTGATGTTTGAGAGATGTGGTATAGAGGATTTTAATCTTCAAAAACGTACGAATTAGAATTTAATCAGTTTAACTATAAAGCACTATTAATTGATTAATTCAGCACAAAACACGTTTATGATTAAACGTGTTTTGTGCTGAATGCGTTGTTTTGTCATTACTCCAACCCTTGCATCTTCTTATCATGTAGCTCCTGCATCCGCTTCACAGTCTTAGAAGTTTTAAAAATCGGATACATAAACTCATAAGAATGTTGTAATAACCTCTTTCTTTCGGCTTTTTCACAATCCCATTGGAGTAGCATAGCATCAATTACCTCCAAATTTTGGTAGAGCACTAATTCTAAAATGGAGGCATAGTCACGCATATTGCGGTCAGTAGGTTTATCTGGATTATGCATTCGCCAATTTTTTGCTGTTGTACCAAATACAATTTCATTAATCATATCTACTTCGCTGGCAAAATGTAAGCGACTTTTATAAGGTTGGGGGTGTGTTAAGTCTCGCTCGTCAATTTGACTAAGAATAGAAGCTATTAATAATTGGTGATTGCCTGCTGTAAGGTGTCTCTTGGCTTTAAAAGGATCTCCCAATTGTAGTAATTCCTCATTTTTGAGCCTTCTAAACTCTTCCAAGATATACAAATAAAATTCAGCATCTACCCAATTAGCAAAATGGAAAGCAATATCTTTCTGTGCAAAAGTACCACCATATTTCCCTCTGATGACTTTAAGCCCTTTAGCATTTGTATAGTTAATCCACATACTGGGTGAAGTTCTCTTTCCTGCGACCATTTCCGCAGCAAATTTCTCATACCCTTTAAACACATCCGTTTGTATGTGTTTAAAAAGTCGATTATATTTTCGCTCCCAAACTAAGAGGAATTCTATGGTCTTTAAAGATTTTATCCAACCCTGTACAGGAACTTCGGGACGTTTTGAGTCTTTATGCCGAGCAATGTCTGTCAAGTTAATGTATTCTTCGCCATCAATTTGATGATAAGAAATAGATACACCTTTGACTTTAGTTACTTTATTTTTACTCATATAATTTTGCTTAGCTACTTAAGAATTGATAAAGTGGCCTCTACCCTACTCTTCTATAGATTAGAAAAGATAAAAAATACAAAAACACGTTTGCGTGTAAACGTGTTTTGTGTTTAACGTTTTAAATTCCCCCTTCTATCTTTTCTTGGTGGGGATTCAACGCCCAATCCTTGACAAACATACTCAATGACCATTTGCTTAAAGGTGGTATCTTCATCTACAGCTACACTTTTTAACTGTTTATAGATATCCATAGGAAAGGATATATTTAAGTGTTTTACGGGTACTTTTTCTTTCTTAATGACTACGGGTTCTATCTGATGTACTTTTTTTACTATCTCTTCTGCATGAATAGGTAATGCTTTCTTTTTTAGTTTAGGTAAATTAACGGATAAGTCATCCCCTAATTCCTGTCGTTTCTTTGCCATATTCTTAGGATTTGGCACAAAACACGTTTATACGTAAACGTGTTTTGTGTTGTTTTATAATTTTTGATATGCTGCTAATAATTCATCAACTACAGCAGTTACTTCTCTTTTTGCAGTTATGTTATCATATTCAATTACTCCCATTCCTTTTCCTATACATTCACCATAGGCAACTCTGTCATGAAATCTAGCTTTAAGCAGCCCAATTCCATAAGCATCCGCATATTTTTTTAGATTATCCTCGAACGCACGATGTAGATTTAAGGCAGGTTTATATTGATTCAATAGAAAGTAGGCGGGTATACTACTACCCATAGAATCCTGTATTTCTTCATATCGTTTCAAGAACTCCTCCACAATCCATAAATCAACTGCGCCTTTTGGTGCAACTGGAATAACGACTAAGGAACTCGCTAGAATGATTTTAGAAGAAACAGGTTTGTCAGAGGGGGGGCTGTCAATGATGAGCGCATCATAATGTTCATATTGACCTTTGACGGCTTGAATAAACCCTTTAGGTTCATAAACCCCTACCGTTTGAATTCTGGGTTTATGTTCTTTAGCGTCTCGCCTGCCTGCCCATTTCATGGCACTTTTGGTGACATCATCAGCATCAACGAGACAAACTTTATAACCCTTATGAGCTAAACAGGTGGCAATGTTAGTGGCGCAAGTGGATTTACCAACGCCACCTTTAAAAGAAATGGAAGATATTATCACGATATGTAGTTTTGCCGCAAGATAGAAAGTTAAAATGATGTTGCAAACTTTTTAGTGACATTTTTTGCACTTTTCGTATATTTACGTTTACACGTTAACGTGTAAACGTGTTTTAAATAATATCTACTTTCCTTCTGCTGTAATTCTATTTAAAAAATAGGATTAACTTTTAACTTTAAGGGCATTTAAATTTGTTTTTAGAAGCTTTAAAGTTGGTTTCGATGTACTTGATATTTTTTACGTATGCATATTGCATATGCAAAACATTAAGTACGCCAAAAATCTGTTGCATTTTTGATTTGTTTTGCACATTACACGTTTGCGTGTAAACGTGTAATGTGCTTGTCTTTCTTAGGACTAGATTTTTGGAACGGGACAAATCAAATTGGTTTTTGCTGTTGTCCACAGATTAATTTTGAATGTGGTTTGGTGAGTTGTGCGGGACTTCTTAATTGTTTTAGGAAAAGTCATTGGATTTGTTCGTGTGCATATTGCATAAGTTAGTATTTTGAGTTTTACCTTTTCTATGTCTGTCTTAAATTGATTTATGTCTTACGCTACGAAAAAATAGGAGTAGACAATTAGCTTTAAGCGTATTGTAGCTAACTTGATACAAAATACGTAAACGTGTTTTGTGCTTTAGTCTATAGATACTGTTAAGTTATCATAATAAACTACTACTTGATAGCAGCTGATTCTGGAAGATGGTTTTCTTTTAAAATCTTCATGAATCATTAACATGGAAAATTCTTTTATTTAATTGCGACTATTAAACACGTTTACGTGTAATCGTATTTTGCACTATTAATTGTAATAATTACTGATTGGTTTGCATCAAATTTCTAAACTCCCCAGCAGTCAAATCCTTAGCAATCAAAAATTTGAATAACTTCTTCAAAATACCAGTCTTGGAAACCGATGATTTCGCTGCTTTGGACTTTAGCGACCATATCCAAAGCTAATTGAATTTTTACGTCATATTGGATCAATAATTGAAAAGCTTTCAATTGAGTAAAATTCAAATCTTCTACGACTATTTTTTTAGTAGCAGTTTTTGATAGGGTAGGGTAGTGCTGGCTTTTGGCTATTGCTTTAATTGCTGAAGTCGAGGTAGCTCTACGATACACTAAATAGTGTGCTCTCGCCATATTTACTGTGTACTAAAATATCACCACCAAGTCGGATTCACCACTCTAAAATTAGTCGTCTACGATACAAATATAAGAGTGGTGTAACCGAAAATGGAAAGCTAGAATGGCAGCATATTTGAGTAACGATACATCGAAGTTGAACTAAACCATAGGCCCAAATATAATAGCCTCCTCACTAATATCGATAAGCTCACAGCTTTTAGAAAAGCTGCTGCCGTCCAATTCAATACGAAACCGTATGCTGTCTTCCTCTGGAGAAGAAACAACGGGAAGCCAACGATAGGGTAAATCCAACTCGGTTATTTTTGGCTTCATGATGTTGAGAATGGCATACTGCCCTTTTTGGTGCTGAAATTTGGCTGGTTTTTCAAAACTCAATTCGAGCGTTTTGTCATCAATTTTTTTACGCTCTAAGAGTGGAACAATTCTCTGGTCAACATACTTTGCTTCATCACATGCTGACCATATTTTGTCTCGATTCATCTGTAAAGCAGCTAAAAACCCGGCCATGATGGCACCATTAAAGCCGCCACCAGGGAAGGTCCATGCTGAAGCAAAATATAAGTTCGGAATTAAGAAATTATTTCTAAAACGCTTTAAACCAGATTGTTCTTTGGATTGAGCATAGCCATAAACCGATCCACTGGGATTTGAGGTAAATCGTTGATTGGTTTTAGGTGTGGCTACTTCGTAATATTCAACGCTTTCTCGTATTCCTGGAAATTGCTTATCTAACCGATCTAATAAAATTTGGGCGACTTCTTCCTTTTTTGCCTTGTAATCTTCCTTACTCAGTCCCTCCCAGTTTTTCAAGTGGTCCACTCCACAGATTGCTCCCACAGATTTAGGGGGTGGTGCTAGTTCAGCATCTATCTTATTATAATCTACAAAAATGAAACTGCGCTTTGGCCAATCATCCAGTTGGTTGGGGTGAACATCTTTCAAGGTTTTCACCTCATCACTCAAAATGTAATTGGAATAGTGTTTTACACCAAATTTCTCTACATCAGTTTTAAAACCTAGATAAAGACACAAAAGGGAGGTTGAATTAGTCTTTGAGCTGATTTGTTGTTGGAGCGCAGTAGCGTGCGGCTCCTCTAACATAGCTGGCACCAATGGAATGGCACAATTGGCCACGACATTATCGCATGAAATGGTTACGGGTTCTATACCATCATTAAAATTGTCACGGAAGGTAACTGCGGTTACTCGACCATTTTGGGTTATAATTTTCTCTGCCTTTTTACCCAATAAAACAGTACCGCCTTGTTGCTCAATGTATGCTGCAAGGTGATTGGAAAGCTGTTGCGAACCGCCTTTTACAAAGTGACCACCGGGACCAATAAAACCAGCTTGAGCCATGCCAAAGTAAAACATAGATAAGGTATAAGGATCATCACCATAATAACCTACATGCGCAGCGATATCGAGTTTTGCCTTTTCATTGGAGATATATTTGTCTAACCAAGACCCAACAGTATGGCGAGTTGCCTCAACAATATTGGGATAAAGCAATGGCATAATTGGATAAATCAGCTTGCGTTTTAAAGGGGTGCTAGTGGTTTACGCATGAAGTTCTAAATAGTATTTATTGTAACTTTGCGGTT
>JAFMDF010000067.1 GCA_017857395.1 Bacteroidota bacterium
ATAGATTATTTAAGTAAATTGTCTACTATTAAATTCCATTGAACACTAATTATTAATCCTAAAATTAAATGAAAAAAATACTTACCTTTTGCTTCTCTTTTTTATATCTAAATATTTTTGCTTGTAGTTGTTGTTACTTCACCACTACTTTTTGTGGTAATATAGAGGATAATCTTAATAGTAAAGTTGCTTTATTAGAAGTTCAGCAACTAACTATTGGTCAGTATTATCAGCAAGTTATGACCGCAAAAGTAATTAATGATTTATTCGATAATATTCCTTTAGACACCATAACCGTTTTTGGCTCGGATGGCGGAAATTGTAATGGCAACTTTAGTTTCGGAGAAGGAGATACGATTCTAATACAATTGTATGAATATTATGATTTTTATGCTGAAGAAGTAATTAAAATTGATACGGTCTACCAAAATGGTGGTTGTGGGGTTACTTTTCTAAGATATGAAGCTAATAATTTAGTTGGAAATATAATGCCCGAAATCAATAAAGTATCCTATGATAGTTTTGTTGAAAATATCGCTCAATGCCAATCCTCTCCTAATTTTTTCAGTATCTCTGGGAACATATACAATTGGCAAGCATCAAATAGTGGCGTACAAATTAATGGTCTGGAAATCAATGGGTTTCCTGTAAATCAAATTGATACCAATGGGCATTATTATTTTGATTACCTAGAATTGAAGGGAAACACTGAGCATAAATCAATTGAACCTTATGCAAATAAAAACATGCTAAAAGGGGTTACTATGGCAGATATTATAAAAATAAAAAAACACATTTTAGGGCTTGCGCCATTTGAAACTCCATTCCAATGGATAGCTGCAGATGTCAATAACTCTAAGACCATCACCATGTTAGACCTTATCCAAATTAGAAAAGTAGTTTTAGGGCTACAGGAAAATTTCGCCAATAATACTAGTTGGAGATTTACGCCCAGTGATTTTATCTTTCAAACTGAATTTCCATTAAAAGAAGACTTTGATGCTAAAATAAACCATAATGTCTGTAGTGAAAAGCTATACCAAGTCAACTTAATTGCTATCAAAGTTGGTGATGTTGATGGAGATGCTTTTACAGATGCGAATTGATTATCTACAAATCAGCATAATTCATACGTCCAGAAAATACTCCAAATTGACTTTCTAGTCGATAAAAATAAAGACCCGCAGTTGGTAATTTTTCGTTAATTTGTATGGTTTGCTTACCCGCTGTAAAATCTTGTTGCTTAGTTAAAATTGTTCGACCATTATTATCAAAAATCATTAATGTCACTTCGCTACTTTTTGGTAATAAAAAAGAGATATTTGTTTGAGTTGTAAAAGGATTTGGATAATTATCAAAGGCCTCAAATGCTTTGATTGGTACATTTGGTACTTCCCAATCAATCGAGAAAGGAATGCTGCCATCTATTTCCGTGTAAATAATTGGTGCTAACGGATACGGTGTTAAATTAATTATCTCTGATAATAAACCAGCTTCCGTTGCTCTAAATTGTAAAGTGATAATGGTTGCTGCTTCCTCCAATACTATAACATCGGGATTCGTCCAACTCATGGTCAACAATCCATCCTTTGCCATATAATGTTCATTCATTAAAGTTGTCTCATTATCAATTCCCATAAAACGCAAGCGTTGGATATCATAAGTTAAAGCGAATTGTAATCCTTCAATGGCTATATTTTCCGTTAATTTTAAAGGAATATTTACCAACTCTCCTTTTTTAAAGGCTTTATCTGTTGCTTTAAAAATAGGTTTTCCAGTTGCCACTTTAGCTTTATTTCTCCCCGTAACGCCTAACTTTACCGTATTATTTAAGTCCCCCATTTTAATGGCAATAAACCGATTATCTAATTGTGGGCCTTCATTTGCCGCATCAATAGCAATAGAACTTGGTATCGGCTGACTAAAAGGATTGGTTGCATCTTCAAATTCATGCGCCGCATCTACAAAACGCCAAGATGGCGTATTTGGAAATTCATTGATGATAGATAAAATCATTTGCCGAAGCAATAACATATCAAAAGCCGTAACATCTCCTGAATTATTTAAATCCGCTGCAATTAATTTGTAAGGCGAATCTAAAGGCCGAAGGTTTAAAATATGCTTTTGTAATAATAATACATCGAAGGTAGTTACCCCATTTCTAACATCTTTATTAAAAGGGTCGCCAGGAGCTAATTCATATTGTTGTTCCTCAAAATTGTCAAAAAAGAAGGCACCTCTATCGTTTGTTCCTTCAAAATAATTGACCACGCCACTTGATAAACCAATCGCTACATCAGGGACTAATTCCCCTTTCTCTGTGGTAATTCTACCGGCAACAGCTTTAGGCGTAATAATTTCCTCGCTGCATAATAAAACAGAATCAATCACCCAGACATATTCTTCGCAAGAAAACGTATCGCCACTAATTACATTCACCCCAGTTAATACAACTTCTTGTATGCCTACTTCAACACATAAAAAGCGGTCTTTACTCAAAGACAAATTCTTAAAAAAAGCGGTATCCGTAGCATTTAAAAGGAAATCGGTGGGTTCTAATTGAACTCGATTAGGTACACCCTGTGGAAGCATTTTAAAGGAAGTACTTTTAGTCAATGGGCATTGAGCAAAAGTATCAGTTGTGCAGATAAGTAGTGCCAATAATGGCAATACCCATATTTCATGGAATTTGTGCTTGTGCATCGGCTTGAGAGATAATTTAGTTTGGGAAGACCACACTTTTTTTAAAAAAGCGTCATCTTGTCAAGCAGCGTAAAAAATTTATTTGGATATGAGCTACTACTCAACTAATAATTAGATACTTATGGATAGGTATTTAAGTTGCAAATAATCTGCCAATTATGCTTTTTTGTAATATATTAGCCAAATAGCGTGCTAAACTCCGTTAATTCGTCTTATCTGCTACCAAAAAGTAAACTCCCAATTCGCACCATAGTACTGCCTTCACTTACAGCTAATTGGTAGTCTCCAGACATGCCCATAGAAATCTCTTTGAAATGTATATCTGTTGAGAAAAAAGTATCTTTTAAGGTATCAAAATGGCTTTTCAATTGCCGAAATTCCTGTTTTACTTGCGCTTCATTATCTGTAAAAGTAGCCATGCCCATGACGCCAACAATCCGAATATTTTCAAATTCTTTGAAGGTTTCACTCTTTAACATCGCCGTTACTTCCGCTTCATCAAAACCAAATTTGCTACTTTCTTCCGCAATGTGAAACTGTAATAAGCAGTCAATTACTCGGTCATTTTTTGCTGCTTGCTTATTAATTTCTTTTAATAATTTCAGGCTGTCTACTGCATGAATCAAACTCACAAAAGGTGCTATATATTTCACCTTATTCGTCTGTAAATGCCCTATCTGGTGCCACTCAATATCTTTCGGTAAAACGGCTTCTTTTTCGACTAATTCTTGCACTCTATTTTCGCCAAAAATCCGTTGCCCTTGGTCATACATGGCTTGGATAGCTTCGATTGGTTTGGTTTTGGAGACGGCTACTAGTGTTGTATTGGTTGCCGCTAATTCTTTTAGTATTTGTTGTAGCATTTATGGCATATTTAATAATTATCTGTTGGTTAGGATTTTTAGTCCGATACCTGTATGTTTTTCGCCTCTGGCGAATTCAGCATCAATAATGATAATTAATATTTAAATCAAAACACTTGCCAGAGACAAGTAGATAATGGTGTCGGACTAAAAGTCCTAACCAGCAAAAAAAAGGGAAAGATTGAAGTTACTTTATACGACAAACTCAAAGGTCTTTCCATCAAATAAACCTTTATCGCTCAACTTTAGTTCTGGAATAACCAACAAAGCCATAAAGGATAAAGTCATAAAAGGAGCAGTCAAAGAGCAATTCATTTCCTGTTTTACAAATTTATCAATGGTAGCATATTTCTCCGCCGTTACTCTACCATCTGCATTGGTCATAATTCCAGCTATTGGCAGCGGCAAAACTAACTCGTTTTTAGCAGACACCGCAGCAATTCCGCCTTTATTTTTGATAATTAAATTGACGGCTTTTGCCAATTGTTCATCGGCTGTCCCAACGGCAATGATATTATGAGAATCGTGTCCCACACAAGAAGCAATCGCACCATTTTTAATCATAAATCCACGAATAAAAGCGACCGCAGGTGGTGCATCTTGGTAGCGATTCACCACCGTTAATTTTAGTATATCTTTTGCTAAATCAGGAATAATACAGCCACTTTCTATTTTGGGAACAGCATGAAAACTCTTAGTCACAATTTCTTTGTCAATCACTTGTATCACCCTCATTTCAGACTGATTGGCCTTAGCTTTTAATTGAAAATCAATTGCTGATTTAACCGAGGTATTAAATTTATTAATAATAGATGCTTCGACTTTTGGGAAATGTACGACTCCATCTGCCGCTACACATACACCATTTATATAAGTAGCCTTTACCTTAAAATCCGTTAAATTCTCCACAATAATAAAGTCTGCTATATCCCCAATTCTTAATAACCCAACGGCTAAATGATAATGTTCAACAGGATTAATACAAGCCGCTTGCAAAATATTAAACAAATCATGCCCGTCTCGTAAAGCTCTAACCACCAATTGATTAATATGCCCTTCAATTAAATCATCGGGATGTTTATCATCCGAACAAAGCATTACTTTATTTGGATATTCGTCAATTAGTCGATGTAATGCTTCGTAATTTTTTGCTGCACTTCCCTCTCGAATGAGTATTTTCATGCCATGTTGCAATTTCTCTAACGCTTCTTCATAAGTAAAACATTCATGGTCGGTACTAATTCCTGCCGCTATGTATTTTGCCGCATCTGTGCCTCTTAATCCAGGTGCATGCCCATCAACCGGTTTGCCTAATTTTTTAGCGGCTGCTAATTTTGCCGTCACCATCGGGTCTGCAAATAAAACCCCTGGATAATTCATCATTTCTGCCAAATACTTAATGTCTGGATTTTCCAATAATTGAGTTACGCCTGCTACATCAATGGTGGCTCCTGCACTTTCAAAAGTAGTGGCAGGCACACAAGAGGGCGCGCCAAAATTAAATTTCAAAGGAACTTTTTTCCCATTATCAATCATATATTCTACGCCTTCAATCCCCATCACATTCGCAATTTCATGAGGATCAGAAACAGTCGCCACTGTACCGTTTAAAACGGCTAATCTAGCAAATTCCGAAGGCACTAACATCGAACTTTCTATATGTATGTGTGCATCGACAAACCCAGGCAATATATAATGGGAACTTGTTCCCACTTTGGGTTCAATTGCCATTATTTTACCTGCTTTTATGGTCAATTCTCCATGAAAAATATGTTTATTTTGAATATCAACTATATTGCCTGTAATTGTCATTTTTATGTTTTAGAAGTGGTACTTTTATTATAAACGGATGAAGAATAGGTTAAATCAATTACATTTAATCCCCACGAATTTATTAGCCCCACGAATTTTAATTTTTTCTACTTTACTAAGAACGTAACTTGGGTACATTTTGATTGATTTTTTCTAATTATTATTTAAGTCGTAGAAATAACGACACTGTAAAACATTTACTTAATCCAAAATATTTTATAATTTGGCGGCTTTTACCAAATAACCATATTAAGAATGAGAAACAAATAACTATTACTTTTAGGCTGGTCTTTTTTCCTTTATACTGCCTTGAAAAATCAGTCACTTATACCAGATAAACTCCTAATTTTTCAAGTTGTCTAAAGAAAAAAATCCGCACCCTAAATTGTAACATTTATTTATATCTCATTCCTTAACGCAGAAAGAGGCTAAAACAAATGAACCAAAACGAACGCTGGCTTACTATTGTTTTACAACAGGACGAGAAGGCTATCATTCCTTTTTTACAGCAATTGGATGAAGCACAAAAAAAAGCTTTACTTCCTCAATTAAGTAAGACTGCTAAAGAATACCTTGAAATCAAAGATAGGTTAATTAATCACAAACATTTTTATGCTAAAAAAGCATCTCTCAAACAAGAACGCATACTGAATTATTCGATTTTTGTATGTACTAAAGATGCTAACAGTTCCCTGCATAAATGGCTAAATGTCAAACAATTAATCACCTCCTTTACGGTAACTCATCTCTTAAATTGGTATTGTCCTGCGTGGCTAAGTGCTTATATTAATGAATTTGGCCAACAAAAAGTAATTCCGCCAAATCTCACTTATGACTTGGTAATTTCCATGATGGAAAAGGGATATATTCAACCTTCTGAATTATTATTGGCTAAATTATTTAGTCGCCTTATTTTTCCTAATTCGCTCAATGAACGTTTGATTTATACTTTTTGTCCAAAAAAATTGGTGCAATATCCTATTACCTTATCAACCCATATTTGGTATATTTTTGACCATCCAACTCAAATCTATGAAATTGAAAAACTGCTCAATTTTAAAGATGCGGCTAATTTACCCAAAAACTGTTGGTATGCTGCGCTTCATCAATATACCCAAACGGGACAATTAGACCGTTTGCGCTTATTAAAAGCTTGTTTGACTGCTACTTCAAAACCTGTTTTTAATAAATTTGCTATCAGTTGGTTTATTGGCCTTTTTGACTACTTGAAGCCTACACCAGCAGAAATATTAGCGCTACAAACTCAATTAGTTAACACCTATGATAATTCATCCGCAAAAGTCATCAATACCTCATTAAACAGTCTGCTAAAAGTCATTGATTCGCCAGATTTCAATGTTGAAAATAGCTTAAAAAACTATGATAAATTATTGACCAGTTCCACAAAATCAGTTGTTAAAAACGGGTTATTTTTATTAGAAAAATTAGCTATTAATTATCCCGATTATAATAAAGAGATTGTCATTTTGGCTACCAAAAGTTTAGTGCATCGGACAGAAAACATTCAGTTAAAAGCAGCTACTATTATCAAATCTCATGGGCAAAAAAAAACCACTTTTTTAGCAAAATTAATAGCCCCTTATCAGTCAAATTTATTTCAAAAAACACGGCAAATACTTCAGCAATTTATCACACAACAACCAAATCAAATAGCTAACAATCAATTATTTAACACCAAAAATCCAAAAATATTAAGCAAAAGTAATCAAATTCGCCCTATCCAATCTTTCTCAGAATTCAAAGCACTTGCCTTTATTGTTTTTGATAATCAACAGCCTTATCATTTTGACCAATTCTTAGTCGCCTTATTACAATTTAAATCGGCTATAAAAGGTAAAAATATAACGGCATTAACACCGCTTTTTAAACGAGCTTATCAGTTGGTTTTTAACGAATTGCCGAGTCATCAAGGCATGTTAGATAATATTTTGGCTATCTTTTTATTGGATTTAGCAGACCTATTAATTAGTCAATATCCAGCTGATAGTCTAGCCTTACAAAAATTAGCAGCACAGTACTTAGAACAAGGTTTTTTTATTAAAGAAAAAGAGGCCTCTTTCGACTTACAATATGCTCATTTATCAGGTTGGTATAATCCTTATGACCCTTCTCTTGTCTATATGCCAATTCAAAAATTATTGGCAAAAGTGCTCTCTTTTTTGCATGAGGAAAAGTTAGTTCCCTTGCTTTCTACTCCAACCCATGCACCGACTTGGATTGACCCTAATATATTAGTCGAACGCTTGGCTATTTATCAAGAAAAAAACCAGTATCCCGATGCCATTGATTTACAATTAGCCATTTCCAGAATTAGTTTTGAAAATAAAAATATTGCCTTAAAATTAGCTCAATCAACCTTGAAGGGAGATTATTTAGCCATTATGGATTTTTTATTAAGGACTGGTATGGATTTTCCTTTTCCTATTTCAACAGAAGCCAGTGAGTTAGAACAAGTTCCTTTACCACCATTTTTTTATAGTTATGTTACTGCAGCAATCACTAAAAATAATAGTGGTTTTTTCAAACAACAAGTACCAATTCCAGCTTTAAAATTAGCACCGACGTACTTTAATGGTACACATGATTGGATGGTTTATTGGGAAGAACGCCGGTTAGAAGAATGGAATTATAAAATTCAAAAATTAGCATTAACAGGAACACCATTCATTCATCGAGAACTACAGGTTAAATTTAAGAAAGGGCTAGACATTAACCATCATCCCGATTTTTTATACCAATACTTTCCTGGCAATGATGGAGCTTTTCGACCAAATGTTAATGATGTTCAGCGATTATTAGGACTCTTACCAAATAATCCAGACCCTTTAATCGCCTTATTAATTGCAGACAATTTAAAATATCCGACTTTTTGGGAAATAATTGCTAGAAAAAGGGTTGTAGAAATACTTATTTGGTTAAAACAAATTACTGCCAAAAATTATGGCTACGCTACGCATTTTTTTCTAGCCGCTTGCATGATAAGTGCAGATAAAAAAATCCGATTAGCCGCCGCCGAAATTTGGAAAAAAGCAGTTGTTTCTCCTCAAATCAATAACGCTTTAATTGGTGAAATGTTAGGTAAAATGGAACATAAGGAATTTGCTCCGCTCAAAAGATTCACCGATTTAGCACAAATAGAATTATTCAATATTTCGACACGACATAATCAAGCATTAGAAGCAATTGTCAGTAATTTATTGGCTAAATTGCCCGCTATTCCTATCAAAAACACCAAACAATTATTAATTATTTATAGAGAATTATTAATACTTAATTCCTCTAAAATCACGCATCATCGCTTAACCATTCTTTTAGAATTATGGACAAAATCAGCTAGTTTAAAAAAGGTGATTCGAGAATTGGCGGCGTTTTGCTAGGTTCTTTGTATTTTGGTTGCTGGTTAGAAAGTCCCAAACAATAACAAATAATAAAAACTACCAACTAATGATTAATAGAAAAGTCGATATTACCTTAATAGGTGCGGGTATTATGAGTGCAACTCTTGGCATTTTATTAAAAAAATTAATACCCGATGCGACGATTGGTATTTATGAACGTTTGGATAAAGTAGGCGCAGAAAGTTCAGATGCTTGGAACAATGCAGGAACTGGACACTCTGCTTTTTGTGAATTGAATTATACGCCCGAAAAAGAGAATGGACATATCGATTTAAGCAAAGCCCTGAAAATCGCCAATTCTTTTGAAGTGTCTAAACAATTTTGGGCTTATTTAAATGAAGAAGATTTATTTCCTAGCAATCAATCTTTCATCAATGATATTCCGCACATGAGTTTTGTGTTTGGGGACGAAAATGTGCGTTTTTTGAAAAAGCGGTATAAAACGATGACCAAACATGCCATTTTTGAAGATATGGTGTACTCCGAAGATCATGGGCAAATTGCCGATTGGGCGCCTTTGATGATGGAAAATCGGGAACACAAGCATAAATTATCCACTACTCGGATGGACATTGGTACCGATGTTAATTTCGGTGCGATTACCAGAGGGATGATTCGCTATTTGGAACAATTAGATGGTGTAGAAGTACATTTAGGACATGAAGTCCAAGATTTAACCCATTTAAAAGATGGTACTTGGAAGGTAGATATGGAAGATTTAGATTCAGGAGAAGAAGTTGAGGTGTATTCTAAATTTGTTTTCATTGGTGCAGGTGGTGGTTCCTTGCCTTTATTAGACAAATCAGACATTCCAGAAGGACGAGGATATGGTGGTTTTCCTGTTAGTGGTCAGTGGTTAAAATGTAATAATCCCGAAGTCATTAAACGACATAGTGCCAAAGTGTATGGCAAAGCAGCAGAAGGCAATCCGCCGATGTCTGTCCCTCATTTAGATACTCGTTGGATGGATGGGAAACAAGGCTTATTATTTGGTCCTTATGCTGGTTTCTCCACTAAATTTTTAAAAAATGGGTCTTATTTTGATTTACCCTTTTCGATAGAAATGCATAATATTTGGCCAATGTTAAAGGCTGGCATTAATAATGTTGGTTTGACCAAATATTTAATCAATCAAGTAACTCAATCTCCTGAAGAGCGTTTTGCTTTTTTACAGTCTTATTATCCTAATGCCAAAATGGAAGATTGGGAATTAAAAATTGCAGGCCAGCGAGTGCAAATTATCAAAAAAGATAAAAAAGAGGGCGGTCGGTTACAATTCGGAACTGAAATCGTGTCTTCTGCGGACGGTTCTTTAGCGGCTTTATTAGGTGCTTCCCCTGGGGCTTCTACTTCGGTTTCTATTATGCTGAATGTTTTAGAGACTTGTTTTGCAAAAGAAATGAAATCCAAAAAATGGCAAAAAACTTTAAAAACCATGATTCCAACTTATGGCATTTCTTTAAATAATCGACCTGGTTTATTGCGAAAGATTCGTGATTGGACTAGTGAAATTTTAAAGTTGGTGGATTAATAATAATTCTTTTAAACATCGGCTATTAATATGATAAAAATCCGTTGTTATAAAATATTTTTTCAACGACAAATCTAGGTAAATAGCGGATTTATATATTAAATTAACATTTTTATTAATTTCGTTATTAAAGCTAATTTTCCATACATGACATGACTAAATCTGCCGTAAAAACTACACTTTTGGTTTCATTTAATATGATACATACTAAAAAAATCGTATTTTCGTTTATAGAAAACAAAAACATTTCATTCAATCCTCTTCAATAACAAAAGCTCACCAAACAAAAATAAAACACATTAAAACTTTTTAAATATATTAACGTATTTATAAGTAACTAACCAATTTATTAAATAAATAAATTTGCATCACGCATGAACCAAGAAGATTTCATTAAACTGCATGGCTTATTAGCTAAACTTGATGTAGCCGCTCACAAAGCTGCAACAATTGATGGTACTTTTAAAAAATACCACACTGGTTCTATTGAAAAATTAAGAGATTTACCCGTACACTTACGACAGTTAGAACAAGGTTTAAAGACGGCAGAAATTGTTCACAGCATCTATTAGACATAACTACTCGTACCTAAAAAAAAGGTGATTTCGTTGAAACGGAATCACCTTTTTTTGTTAAAATTAAACGTATTCTTCGCTAGAATGCCCATGAATCAAGGCGTCTAATAAATCTCTAGAAAATTCATAATGCTCCATTAATTGGTCTAAAGGCATTGGTTTATTTTTGGTATAAAAAAGAATAAAATTACCTTTTGCCTCCATCCAAATACGTTTTTGTTCCGCTATTAAATCTAAAAACTCTTCATTCAATTCATATCTTAGATTGTCTGTTTTAGGGGCATAAATATGATAAGTCTTATGGAATTGAACTATATCTGGAAAAAGCACTCGTTGTTTGCCAAAAAAGGCTTTCATTTTATGAAAATTACTCTTTGGTCGAATGAGCATTTCACTAAAATTCCATTGGGGCAAATAAAATTCAATGACCGTACTTGTCCTAGTTTTAGAATCACCGAAATAGGCATAATCATAAATTCTAGTTTTTAAAGAAGTATTCCTTTCTTTTTGATACAAAACACTTTTTAGTCTTTTCCCTCGCTTTCCTTGGAATAATTGAAAACCCTTTAATCCGATTGCTTGATTACCAAAACGCTCTCTATCATTAATCTCAAAATTTTCAGCTACTGCTAATTTCCGAAAAGCCAATACTCTATCATCCTGCCAAATGGTGTTTTTTAAATCATCGAATATTTCTCTCATGAATAGGTTATCTAACTCGGTTTTAATAATTAACTTTCGTTGCGGGTTACAAATACGGGTTGAATAGGACGCAAAATTAATATTCCAATGAATAAAGCGTAAAAAATCGACAATTTTATATGGGTAATTTTCAGTTACCCTATAATTTTAAAATTACTTTCATTAAAACTCGTAACCCCCAACTCAGTTTAATACTATTGGTTCCCAAAATTAAAATTAATGCTTTTATTTCATTTTTGTGAAACCAAAGCAAGAAATACCAATCATTTTCCTCATATTTGCAAACGTTTTTATGAAGGCTTCGGTTTTTCAAATTTTTTCAATTAGCAAAAGCCAGTCTAAATTTTTTAGTTAATAATCTATAAACAAATGTCAAATAACCTATTAGCAGGCAAAAAAGGAATTATTTTCGGTGCTTTAGATGATAAATCTATTGCTTGGAAAGTAGCAGAAAGATGTGTGGCAGAAGGCGCTCAAATTACTTTAACGAATGCACCTGTTGCATTACGATTTGGTCAACTGAATGAATTAGGGGAAAAGTTAAACGCAGAAGTTATCGGCGCTGACGCTACAAATATGGAAGATTTAGAAAATCTATTCACTAAATCTACGGAAATACTTGGTGGGAAAGTTGATTTTGTGCTACACTCTATAGGTATGTCTTTAAATGTTCGGAAAAAAAGAGAGTATACCAATATCAAGCATGAATGGATGCTAAAAACTTTCGATATTTCTGCCATGTCTTTCCATAGAATGATGCAGGTCATGTGGAAATTGGATGCCATTAATGATTGGGGGTCTATTTTAGGCTTAACTTATATTGCCGCCCAACGAACTTTTCCTGATTATAGTGAAATGGCAGAATCTAAGGCTTTACTAGAATCTTATGCTAGAAGTTTTGGCTACCATTTTGGGACAGCTAAAAAAGTACGAGTTAACACCATTTCTCAATCTCCAACTTGGACAACCGCTGGTAGTGGCGTTAAAGGGTTTGATAAGTTTTTTGGCTATGCCGATAAAATGTCTCCATTAGGCAACGCATCCGCAGAAGCTTGTGCAGATTACTGTGTAAGTATGTTTTCTGATTTAACAAAAATGGTCACTATGCAAAATTTATTCCACGATGGTGGTTTTTCTTCTATGGGCATGAATCCTGCTGTTTTTGAGGACTAAGTGTATTACGCAATTAAATAATATACAAAAAAGGTTTTATCACAAATAAATTGAGATAAAACCTTTTTTTATTGATAATATAATGATTTTAAAGAATCTTAATATGTCACAAATTACAAAAAAAATTATTTATTTATTTAATAATAATATTATTACATATTATTAGGGCGCAATTGGGTTTTGTCCCTAAAATCGTTGATTTTTAGAATTATTCAAAATGTCAATATTGATAATCAAGTCTTTGTGTATTTTATTTAAAATAACTTATTAATAAAATAATATTTAAAATACTGATTATCAGTAATATGAATAAAATCCAATTGCGCCCATATTATTATTAATCAGCCCCAATTAATACATTTTTATTCCAATATTTGTAATCGTATTCAATTAATATAGTACTTAAAAAATATAGCTTGTTCATGCCTCACACCCCATATGTTGAACAAAATCTTTTCTAATACACATTTAAAATCTTAAAACCTTAAAATAATTTTTCATCTACAATATTCGGTTACTTACCCCTATTTTAGGCTATTCAAAACAAACCACCATCTATTCTTAAAACAAAATACCCTGTCACAAATTTAATAAAACCGTTCATCGAATTGGCAAAGTTGGCAAGTCATTTGCATTAGGTATAATGGCCTTTAATGATTCTCTCTATTGCGGTAAAGTCTTCTTGATGGGAGACTTTACTTTTTTTTTGTGGTCACTTTTTTTTTCGGTAAAGGCTTCTTTGCCTTAGTAGAAGCAGGCTTTTCTTTTTTATCTTCTTTCTTTTTTATCTTCAATTTATTCAATCTTTCAATTACCTTTCCATATATTAGCTGCAATTTCTTAGGGTCTCTTTTCAATTTTTGATATTCTGGCTCAAAAACTTCCTTTGATACTTCATGAACTTCCAATATTTGGTCTAAATAAATCAATACCATACTATCTCTAAAAGCAAGTGTTAAATGTTGGCTAGCAGATTCTGAGATATGTATATCTGTAATGATATCGGTTAATTGCTCATCTGACAGCTGATAGACCGTTTCGGCTTTATCACAACTAGTCATTTTTATCAAAAAAATAAAAATAAGGACTAACTGAAAAATTATTCGCATTACTTGCCGCATTAAAATAGGATTAAAAAATAATAAAACTAATTCTAAAGTAAAAATAGGTTAATTCTAATTTTTCCTATTAATTTTGGCAGACTATAACCCATCATTAACAATTCTTATCAATGCAGCATTCAATAGCTATCACTCCAAATTATATTAGTGGTCAACCAGCAAATGGTCAAACTAGACATCTAGATATTATCAGTCCTGTCGATGGTCAACACTTATCAAAAGTAGGGTTATCCAGCCAGCAAGATTTAGATAAAGCGGTAACTGCTGCAAAGAAAGCATTTCCTGACTGGTCTCAACGTACTTTAAAACAACGGGTTCAAGTTTTTTATAATTTTCGACAATTACTTATTGATAATTTAGAAATTTTGGGTCGAATGATTCATTTAGAAAATGGTAAAACGATTGGCGAAGCCAAAGCGGAAGTAATGAAAGGGATTGAATTAACCGAATTTGCTTGTTCTTTACCTCAATTTATTAATGATGAAATTCAAATAGTTAGTCAAGGGATAGAATGCCGAACTACGCATGTGCCTATAGGAGTCGTTGCCTCCATTACGCCTTTTAATTTTCCTGCCATGGTGCCTTTATGGACGATTCCTAATGCCTTAGCACTAGGTAATTGTATGATTCTAAAACCATCAGAAAAAACGCCGATGACTGCCTTAAAAATAGCAGAACTATTGACTGAAGCGGGACTTCCAGATGGCGTTTTTAATGTAATTAATGGCGATAAAGAAATTGTGGAAGCTATCTGCGACCATCCAGATATTGCCGCAGTGTCATTTGTAGGGTCGACTACTGTAGCCAAGATTGTTTATAAAAGAGCTACTAGTCATTTAAAAAGATGTATGGCAATGGGCGGTGCTAAAAATCATTTAATTGTCCTACCAGATGCTTCCCTAGCAATGGCAGAAAATATTGTAGCTTCTATGGCAGGTTGTGCTGGGCAGAGATGTATGGCGGCTTCGGCCATGGTCGCTGTTGGAAATACAGATAAAATGATTCAGCGGATTTGTGAAGAAGCTAAAAAATGGGAAGCAGGTGATAATTTAGGGTCAGTCATTTCCATAGCCGCTAAAAAACGAATTGAAGGTTATATCACAGAGGCTGAAAAAATGGGCGCAGAAATCTTAGTTGATGGTAGAAATACTATTCCTAAAGGCAAAGAAAACGGTGCTTATGTCGGCGTTACCATTATAGATAAAGTCACCCCAGCTATGAAAATCGCACAAGAAGAAGTATTTGGTCCTGTCTTAGTCATTATGAGAACCAATGATGTAGACGAAGCCATTCGTATCGAAAATGCCTCTAATTACGGTAATGCGGCCTCCGTTTTCACGCAAAATGGTAGTTTAGCCAATTATATTATGGATAGAGTGAGTGCAGGGATGGTCGGTGTCAATGTTGGTGTGCCTGTTCCTAGAGAGCCGTTTTCTTTTGGTGGTTGGAATGAAAGTCGTTTTGGGGTAAATGATATTACTGGTAAAAGCTCCATCTCCTTTTGGACAAAAATTAAAAAACGAACGACTAAATGGAATGCGGAAGATTGGAAGGATTGGATGTCTTAGCGGTTGCTGGTTGCTGGTTAATTCTAGGTAGTATTGAAAAATAGGTTTCAAATTTAAGGACGAATTTATCATTCATCGTTTATCATTCATTATTAAAAAAATCCCTAATCAATGAAATTAAAAGGCAAATTATCTTTAAAAAAATTGACCAAAATGGTCAAAAAAGAGACCATTGAAACCATTATTGTGGCATTTACAGACCATTATGGTAGAATGGTTGGCAAACGCTTTGATGCGGAGTTTTTTCTAGAATCAGCAGTACAAGATGGGACACATAGCTGTAATTATCTGTTGACGACAGATATGGAGATGGAACCAGTAGAAGGATACGATTTTGCCAATTGGGAATTAGGATATGGCGACTTTCACTTAGTTCCAGATTTAAATACTTTAAGAATAGCCGATTGGTTAGATAAAACGGCTTTAGTAATATGTGATGTAAAAGACGAAAAGACCCATGATTGGGTAAATATTGCTCCTAGGTCTATTTTACAGCAACAGCTACAATCAGCAAATGATACTGGTTTTCAATGCTTTGCAGCTTCCGAATTAGAGTATTATTTGTTTGAAAATAATTATCGACAAGCTTTTGAGCAGCATTATCACGACCTTAAACCTGTGGGTTGGTATTTCGAAGATTATCATATTTTACAAGGTACTCGAACTGAACACTTTACTGCAGCTGCTCGTAAACATTTGAAAAATTCGGGTGTTCCTGTCGAAAATTCAAAAGGAGAATGGGGCTTAGGCCAGCATGAATTGAATGTCCGTTATGCCGAAATTTTAGAGATGGCAGATAGGCATACCGTCTATAAACAATGCCTAAAAGAATTAGCTGATAAAATGGGGCTGGCAGTGACCTTTATGGCAAAATACCATGAAGATAGAGCAGGTTCTAGTTGCCATATCCATATTAGTCTTTGGAAAAATGGCGAAAATGCTTTTGCAGGAGATAAAGCTTTTGGACCAATTCAAGGGTCTGATATTTTTCAATGGTTCTTAGGGGGTTGGATAGCCAATGCTCCAGATGTGATGCCTTTTTATGCGCCAACGGTTAATTCCTATAAAAGGTATGTGGATGCTTCTTGGGCGCCTACTAAATTAGCTTGGAGTTATGATAATCGAACGGCTGGTTTTAGGGTAGTCGGCAAGGGAAAAAGTTTGCGCATTGAATGCAGAATTCCAGGAGCAGATTGTAATCCTTATTTAGCTTTTGCGGCATCTTTGGCTTGTGGCTTGGATGGGATTAAAAATAAAATAGAACCGCCAAAAATATTTGAAGGAGATGTTTATGCTGCGAGTGATTTACCAAGTGTGCCACAATCTTTAGCGGAAGCCACTCATAGGTTTGAAAATAGTGATTTTACAAAGCGTGTTTTTGGAGAAGCCGTTGTTAAACATTATAGCCATCATTTCAAAACAGAACAAAACGCTTATAATAAAGCCGTGACCGATTGGGAACGGAAAAGATATTTTGAACAAATTTAATAGAGATAGAAGTCAGACCGTCCATTTCTTGGATTGTCAGAAGTCAGACAATCTAGTTTTAATTGATTGATTATCGAATTTCTAATCATCTGACCTCTGACAGAAAAATGAATTTTTCGGCCTGACTGCTGACTCTTCAAAAATCAACTTATGCGATTAGAAAATAAAATAGCCCTCATTACGGGAGGCGGAAATGGCATCGGCAAAGCAACTAGTATTTTATTTGCCAAAGAAGGTGCAAAGATAATTGTTACGGACATTGATAAAAAAGCGGGCAGAGCTACTGTCACGGAAATAAAAAAAGCAGGTGGCGATGCGGCTTTTGTGAAAGCGGATGTATCCAATCCGAAGCATTGCGAAAAAATGATTGCTTTCGCCGAAAAAACTTATGGCGGATTACATATTTTATTTAATAATGCAGGTATTATGCATAGCGAAGATGGAGACGCAGAAAGTACGGAAGAAAGCGTTTGGGATTTAACGATGAATATCAATGTCAAAGGTGTCTTTTTTGGTTGTAAATATGGCATTCCTTTGATTAAAAAATCTGGTGGCGGGTCGATTATTAATACAGCGTCTTTTGTGGCACATGTGGGCGCTGCGACTTCTCAATTAGCTTATACTTCCAGCAAAGGAGCTGTTTTGGCAATGTCTCGCGAATTAGCCGTTATTCATGCCCGAGAAAATATTCGAGTCAATGCACTTAGTCCCGGGCCGTTGCGTACCGAATTATTGATGAGTTTTTTGAATACAGACGAGAAGAAAAATCGCCGTTTGGTGCATGTACCAATGGGTCGATTCGGTGAAGCTACGGAAATGGCTTATGCTGCTTTATATTTAGCTTCCGATGAGTCTTCTTATACGACAGGAACGGAGTTTTTAGTAGATGGTGGGTTGACTGCCGCTTATGTTACGCCAGAATAGTTTGGCAATTTTCAATTTTTAATTTCTAATTTTCAATTTTCAAACTCCTAATGGCTCAATCATTTCAAACTATTAGTCCAATTGATGGAAGCGTTTATTTAGAAAGAAAAAACGCCAATGGTAAAAAGATAGAAAAAACAATAACTGCCGCTCAATCCGCTCAAATGAAGTGGCAAAATACCACCATTTCGGAACGGGCAGCTATTTGCCATAAAGTCATCGAGTATTTTGTTCAACATACAGATGAAATGGCTTTAGAATTAACTTGGCAAATGGGGCGTCCGTTACGTTATACCCCTTTTGAAATTCGAGGGTTTAAGGAACGGGCAGAGTATATGATTGGTATTGCCGAAACTTCTTTGGCGGATGTATTAGCGCCTCCAACAAATGGGTTTAAACGATTTATCAAAAGAGCACCCTTAGGTACCGTCTTAGTATTAGCTCCTTGGAATTATCCTTATTTGACTTCTGTTAATGCCATCATTCCTGCCATCATGGCTGGGAATACCGTCATTTTAAAACATGCCACGCAGACGCCACTTTGTGCAGAAAGATATGCTGCTGCTTTTGAGTATGCGGGTTTGCCTACTGGCGTTTTTCAATATATGCACCTTAGTCATCGACAAGTAGCTAAAATCATTAAAGATAGCCGAATTGATTATGTCGCTTTTACGGGTTCTGTTGGCGGAGGTGCTGCTGTGCAAAAAGCGATGGGCAGTCGATTTATCAATGCAGGTTTAGAATTAGGCGGCAAAGACCCCGCTTATGTACGGGCGGATGTGAATTTAGACCATGCAATAGAAAATTTAGTGGATGGTGCTTTTTTCAATTCAGGACAATCTTGTTGTGGTATTGAGCGCATTTATGTCCATGAAAGTCTATTTGACCAATTTGTCGCTGGTTTTGTTGACTTAACCAAACAGTATATTTTGGGTAATCCATTAGAACAAGCCACCACTTTAGGGCCAATGGTCAAAATATCAGCAGCTAATTTTGCGCAAGCACAAGTGGAAAAGGCTATTCAAGCAGGTGCAAAATCTTTAGTCGCTCCTACTCTATTTAATGCCCATCAATCCAATACGCCTTACATGGCACCTCAAGTTTTAATTGATGTCAACCACAGTATGGAGGTGATGTCAGAAGAAACCTTTGCACCCGTTGTCGGCATTATGCCTGTAAAGGACGATGTCGAAGCGATTCAATTAATGAACGATAGTCAATATGGTTTGACCGCTTCTGTTTGGACGACCAATATAGATGAAGCTTTAACTATTGGTAATCAAGTAGAAACAGGCACTTTTTTCATGAATCGCTGTGATTATTTAGACCCTGCTTTGGCTTGGACAGGGGTTAAAAATAGTGGACGTGGTTGTACGTTGTCTAGTCTTGGATATGAGGTATTGACTCGACCTAAGAGTTTTCATTTACGGGAAATTTAATTGAGTCAGAGATGCCATATTTTTAAAATAAAGAAAGCATTATGCGAATAAAGCCTATCCTATTTTTTGCCTGTTTATCAGCTTTCCTCTGGCAATGTGCTAGTAACAAAATCAATATTACTCAACTCCAAAAAGGAACATGGGCTGAACTTCATAGTGTCGATGGCAGCAAACCTGTAAAAAGACATGAAGCAGCTTTTGTAAGCGTAGCGAATAAATTTTATTTATTAGGTGGCAGAAGAATGAACCCTGTTAGTATTTATGATACTGCTACTAAAAAATGGAAAAAAGGCCCAGTACCACCCATCGAATTACATCACTTCCAGCCTGTAGTTTATGGAACGGATATTTACATTTTAGGCGCCTTAACTGGCGGCTACCCTGGCGAAACACCTGTTCCGCATATCTATATCTATGATACAAAGATGAATCAATGGAAAAAAGGCGCAGCGATTCCAGAAAATCGCCTAAGAGGTGGTGCAGGAGTTGCGCTTCAAGGAGATAAAATTTATTTATCTTGCGGTATTAAAGATGGGCATCGAGGCGACCATAAAAAATGGTTGGATGTTTATGATTTAAAAACGGGAACATGGACCAAATTGCCTGATGCACCAAGGCCTAGAGACCATTTTCAATCCGTTATTGCCAATAATAAACTCTATAATATTGGTGGGAGAACTACTATCGCCGCCGATAACCCTTTTAAAAATACGATTGGCGAAGTGGATGTTTTTGATTTAACTACTAAAAAATGGCAGACAATCGCCGACCCAATTCCCACTAAAAGAGCAGGTAATTTTACTTTATTATTGGGGGATGACATTCTTGTTTTCGGTGGTGAATCTTTTACACAAGAACCTGCCCATTCAGAAGTGGAAGCTTTAAATGTCAATAGCCATTCTTGGAAAACCATGCCACCACTTCCTCAGGGACGACATGGAACTGGTGCTGTCTTTTTCAAGAATCAAATTTATACCGCATCGGGTTGTGGTAATCGAGGTGGCGAACCAGAATTATCCGATTTGTGGACGCTCACAGCTACCAAATGACAAAATTCTAAAGGATTTACGGGATGAATAGGATAGAAAGCTAAGTCTTGGAATAATTAGTAACTTTCTGTTATTTTTGCGGTTTATTAGATTGGCTACAAATTCTAGTAGTTAACGCTATCTTAATCCGTTGTCATTCATCCGTTGGAATAAAAAAGAACCAATGAAGGAAAAACAACAGATAGCACATTACCTACATCAAATCATAATAATTCAATCCTTATAAATACCACCAAATAATGTCCATAGAAATAACTAGCTTAAAAACAATAGCTTTAAACGACAAACATATTGAATTAGGGGCTAAAATGGTTCCGTTTGCAGGTTATTCCATGCCCTTACAATATGCAGGATTAATGCTTGAACATAAAGCCGTAAGAGAAGCAGTCGGTATGTTTGACGTCTCTCACATGGGGGAGTTTTTTGTCCGTGGGCCACAAGCATTAGCTTTAATTCAAAAGGTGACAAGTAATGATGCGGCTAAATTAGCAATAGGAGATGCGCAATATTCTTGTTTTCCAAATGACCAAGGTGGGATTGTAGATGATTTATTGGTCTATAGAATGGCGGATAAGGAATATATGTTAGTTGTCAATGCTTCCAATATTGAAAAAGATTGGAATTGGATTAGTCAGCATAATGATATGGGCGCTGAATTAAATAATCCATCGGATAATTATTCCCTTTTTGCGGTGCAAGGGCCATTAGCGACCCAAGTTTTACAACGCTTAACCGATATTGATTTAAGTGCTATAAAGTATTATAATTTCCAAGTAGGAACAATGGCTAATTTGCCAAATGTCATTATTTCCGCAACTGGTTATACAGGAGCAGGTGGTTTTGAGTTATATATTGCGAATGAAAATGCTAATGAACTTTGGGATGCTGTCATGGCGGCAGGTGCAGCAGAAAATATTCAACCTATTGGTTTAGGCGCTAGGGATACTTTGCGGTTGGAAATGGGTTTTGCCCTTTATGGCAATGATATTAATGATACGACTTCGCCACTCGAAGCTGGTCTGGGCTGGATTACTAAATTCACTAAAAATTTTATTAATTCAGAGGCTTTGTTAGCCCAAAAAGAAGCAGGTATTACTCGAAAACTGGTAGGTTTTGAAATGTTGGAAAGAGGGATTCCTAGAAAAGATTATCCGATTTTAGATGCAGCAGGAAATGAAATTGGTATCGTTACTTCTGGTGGGCAATCGCCTACTTTGGAGAAAGGTATCGGTTTAGGATATGTTGCTAAAGGGAATACTAAAAAAGGAACGGAACTTTTGATTCAGATTCGGAAGAAGCAGGTGAAGGCAGTAGTTGTTCGACCTCCTTTTATTAAAAAATAAGTATCCATAGCTTTGATAATAAACAAGGCGATTAAATTTTATAATCGCCTTGTTTATTATTAAAGTTTTATCGAATAAGAATTAAACTTAAACCAATTCCCCAACCTCCACAGGTACGCCATTCACAGCAGCATTCCCTGTCAATTCATCAATCAATAGTTCATCTGTCAAATCATTCACACTAACTCCTGGATTAGCTTGTGCAATACCCATTTTTATCTTTTTCCGTCCATGTCCCCAACCATGTGGAATACTCACCACCCCTTGCATCATTTCATCAGAAATTTCTACGGGCAATTCGATTTTTCCAACTCTAGAACTAACTGCTACTTTTTGACCTACGGTTAAATTTCGAGCAGCCGCATCGGCTGGATGCATGAGTACGGTACATCGTTCTCTGCCTTTCACCAACCTTTGACTATTATGCATCCAAGAGTTATTACTTCGTAAATGTCTTCGACCGATTAATAATAAATGCCCATTGGTATCAGGTGCGTTTGCCAAACGTTTTAAATCTTCTTCAAATATTTTTGGTACTAAATTGATTCTTTGTCCTTCTGTATGTAATCTTTCTGGAAAACGAGGTTTTAATGGGCCTAAATCCATGCCATGTTCCGCTGCTTTAACATCCTCTAAAGACAAACCATATTCGCCTTTTTGCATGCCTCCGTCTAAAATCATCGCTGGCGTCATCTGATAGCGTTGTAATAGCTGCTGGCGAGCTGTTTCATCAGCAGGTAATTCTTCAACTTGCATTCTTCTCGTCAATTCTTGAAAGATCTCGTAATCATATTTTGCCCCTTCTGCTTTTTCAAAAACAGGGTCAGAATATTTGACCACATTTCTAATAGACAATTGATTAAAACCAATATCAAAATGAGGCACTTCTAAACCTGTTGCCGGTGGCAAAATAATGTCGGCATGTCGAGTGGTCTCATTTAAATAAATATCTATGCAGACCATGAATTCTACGCTTTCAAATGCCTTATCCAATTTTGCACCGTTAGGAACAGACAATACAGGATTGCCACAAGAAGTGACCATTGCTCTAATCTGCCCTTCTCCTTCGGTTAAAATTTCATCTGCTAAAGTAACCGATGGAAATTCGCCGTTAAATTCAGGTAACGCCCTCACTCTACTTTTCCAACGACCTAATTCTCTTGGTTTTCCTTTCGGAGGTCGAACAGGGTCAAAAGCAGGAGAGGTCAACATAAAACCACCTGCTCTGTCCATATTGCCCGTTAAGATATTTAAACAATGCACTAACCATTGACATAAACTGCCAAAAGTTACCGTCGAAACACCCATTCTACCATAAGCAACGGCAGAACCTGCATTTATAAAATCATTCGTTAATTGTCGAATCGTCTCCGCTGGAACACCTGTCTTTTCGGCAGCCATCTCCACATTATAAGGCGCCGCTAAATCTTTTAATAAATTAATTTGCTCGGCAGCTATTAAGTCGGTAAGATGTCTGAGGTTTAATTTCGGTTGCTCTAAAATTTCATGCACCATCGCTAATAACAACCAAACATCTGTTCCCGGTTTAATAAAAATATGTTGACTAGCTTTGTCCGCAGTTTCTGTTCTTCTTGGGTCAACGACTACTACTTTTCCTCCTTTTTCTTTAATCGCTCTTAGTCTTTTCCCTAAATCTGGTGCAGTCATAATACTGCCATTAGAAACTAATGGATTCCCGCCTAAGATTAACCAAAAATCTGTTCGGTCAATATCTGGAACGGGGGTAAATGCTGGATGCCCAAACATTGTCATCGCTGCCAAATGATGCGGTAATTGGTCTACAGAAGTGGCAGAAAAACGATTTTTTGTCTCTAAAGAACGGACAAAATTTGGGGAAAATAAAGTCGTTCCTACATTATGAACCGATGGATTACCTTGGTAAACCCCAATGGCATTATCGCCATATTTGCGTCCAATGTCTTTTAATTTAGTCGTTACTTCATCAAAAGCTGCTTCCCAACTAATTTGCTCCCAACCGTTTTCCGTCTTCTTTATCGGAAATTTCAATCGGTCTGGGTCTTCATATATATCTTTCATTCCCAAAGCTTTAGGACAAATATGCCCTCGACTAAATGGGTCTGCTTTATCTCCTCGAATGGATAGTACTTCGTTATCTTGAGTCTTGATTTCTAAGCCGCACATGGCTTCGCAAAGGTTGCAATTTCTGTAATGAGTATTTGCGGACATCTTTTATTATTTGGTGGTCAATTTTTTAAAGAGGAAAGTTAGGTTAATTCGTGGAGATATGGAAGGGATTTAGGATTTTAATACTAGAAATGTTATCAACCACAATAGGAAAATCTTTCGAGAGATAATTTTGATAGTATCATGATGAGAGGACTTAGTTTTTTTCTACCACTTAGTCATTTAAGTTCATTTAAGTTTTCCTTAGTTCAATTAGAATTTAATATCCATTTTTGTATCTTTAGTGTTATTGTTTTTATTTAATCATTTGAAAAATTAAACTATGAGAATTACAAAAAAGTGTGTCAATGACTTAGCTTATCAAATTATTGGTGCAGCAATCGAAGTCCACAAGTATTTTGGTCCTGGCTTGAATGAAAAAACTTATCATTTATGCTTAAAAAAGGAGCTTGAACTCAGAAAACTAGCCGTAAAATCTGAATTAAAAGTTACTGTTGATTACAAAGGGTTAATTCTTGATTCAGAATTAAGATGCGATTTATTCGTAGAAGACTTAATAGTTCTTGAGTTAAAATCTGTGAAAACATTACTGCCAGTCCATGAAGCTCAGGTTATCACCTATTCTAAGCTCCTAAAATGTCCAAAAGGGATTCTACTCAACTTTAACGTCACCAATATCTTTCACGAAGGTCAAAAATCATTTGTGAATGAATATTTCAGAGACCTTCCAGATGAATAATTAAAATTAAAAGGACACATAAATTAAAACTTATGTGTCCTTAAATACTTTTATAACAGAAAAACTTAAATGGACTTAAATGACTAAGTGGTAGAAAAAACTACTCAACAGTAACCCGAATCCCCTCAGAATGACTACTAAACTCAGGCGCATACATACATTGCAAAGAAGTCACCCCATTAGAAAAATCACCTTGATGCGCCACTCGTAAAGGATACTCAAAAACATGCGTCCCTTTAGACAAATGCGAAATAAAGAAGTTCGTTGCCAAGTCACCTGTACTTTCATAATAACCTAATCCCCCCTTCCATTTATAGCTACTCAAGACATTGATTGGTTCAAAACCACTTGCGCGCATATCTTTTAAATGCATATACTCCATAGCTCTATCTACTCGGATTTCAATGCGCACTTTTATTTTATCTCCAGGTTGTAAGGTTGCACCTGCTGAAATGGGTGTCAATTGCGGCCCTGTATCAGAAGCTACTACTTTAAACAATTGTTTGTCAATCGTTAAAGGCGTTTCCTTAAAGGTTTTTATTTTATCTAAATCTTCAAAATATTGCCAGTAGACAGCCCCCCAAGCAGGTTGTTTGTTTGGGTTTTTTACTTTTATTTGCGCCATATCTGCACTCACATCCGTACCGTTCCAAGACGTTTTAAAGTAACCTGTTCCTGCTTCTGGTGTTTTTTGAGCTTGGTCAATTTGCTTCGTGTAGGCTTTATTTTTACCTAGTGATACTTTTACTTGTTGGTCTTCTAAAATCCAATTATCGCCACTCATTAATAAGGCATAAGTCACCGCACTTGTTGCTTTAGTGGTCTTCCAATGATTGGTTTGTTTATTCTTTAATAGCCAGATTTTTAGCTCATTGACTAAGGCAACATCTTGTGCCACTTCTTCAAATAATTCAATCGCTAAAGCATGGGTTTCAATTGGTAATTGATGCCAGTAGTAACCACTTGGATTATTCCAATACATACCCAATTCTTCACTCTGTAACGCTCTTTCTTTCAGTGATTTTAGAATATCTTGTGGTACTGCTTTTCTTTTCATTCGATTCAATGTCAAACCAATCATACTTTCTTGGTAAATGCCTTTATTTAACCAAAATTTCTCTGCTTGGCTCACATAATAATCGAAAGCTTTATTTGTCGATTGATTTCTTTCCACATCAGGAAAGAACGACCGAGCATATAAATAATGAATGACAATATTAGTTAAATGGTCATCCTCAAATTTAGTATGCCCTTTTTGCACACTTTTAGCTAGGTCATCATATTGTTCCTTCATTCGAGCATCGGTATAAGCAAGGGCTTGGTGCAACATTTGTGTCACGCCACTTTCTTGACCAATGTCTAATGCATTTAGCTTTTGTAAATGCCCCATTCCTTCCACTAAATTTTGGGTAATATACCAACTATCTCGACCACCAGGAAACCAAGCAAATCCACCATTTGACAATTGTCTATCTGTGATTTTTGCCAAAGTAATCGCCTGTTCTTCTGCCATTCGATTTAAATCGAATAACAAACCGATGTTTTTCTTTTGTTCTTCCTCGCTTTGTGCCGCTAAGACCCAAGGCGTTTCTTCTAATAAAGCAGATTTTAATTCCTGATTCTTCGATAAATTACTCTTCATCGCATCTGTACCTTTCCAACTATCAAAAACGGTTTTGATTTTTGGATGGGCATTCGCTACCGTACTCGCTAGTGCATTGGCATAATATCTGTTGAAAACTTGTTCCGTACAATCGTAAGGATATTCCATCAGATAAGGCAAGGCTTGAACGGCATACCATGCTGGATTGGACGTAAACTCTAAAGTATATTTATGAGGTGTTAAGGAATTAGAACTGCCTACATTTTTTAAACTTTCTAAAGTAAACGTCTTGGTTTCTTTACCTCTTAATGCCAATGGTTTGGTTTCTGTCACTAACATTCGATTCGTTACTACAGGAATTGTGCTTTCTTCTCCGTCAGAATAGTTACCAGCCGTGGCAATCACTCGATGCGTAACTGCCATCACTTCTCCAAAAGGAATATCCAATGTCCAACTTAATGGGGCAGATTGACCAGCTTTTGCCGTAAATGGAATAATGGCTTTATCAATACCTAATTTGGCATCAATTGGCTGCATTGTCAACGCATCAAATAACTGAATGGTTGCTTCTCCTGTTAACTCATTCTCAGTTAAATTACTGACTTTAGCCGTGAAATTAATTTTATCACCTTCTCGCAAAAATCTCGGCGCATTCGGTTGCACCATCAATTCCTTTTGCGTGATAATTTCCTTAGACGTCTTCGCTATCTTTAAATCTTTGGTCGTTGCCAAGCCTAAAAATTTCCACCGAGTCAAGGCTTCATTCATGGTAAATTTAATCACCACATTTCCTTCTGCGTCGGTCTTTAAATTTGGCATAAAAAAGACCGTTTCATTGAGATTGGTTCTTACTTTTACATCCGCTAAAGCTGTTTTAGGCTTTGTTTTAATAACTCCCTCCTCCTCTTCAATTTGAACACCATTTGCTTTACCTGCCAGTGCAGGGGCAGCATCTGCCATAACTGACATCTCCATCATTTCTGCTTCTGGTGCAGCAGAATCCATCATCATCGGCGTCCGCTTCATCACTCTTCCTCCCAGACTTCTAGCATAAGCTATTGGACGGCCATAAAAAGGAAAACCAAACCAGTTCAAATATTGGTAACTCTTTTGCGTCATCCGCACATGCTCTGGTTGCCAGTTCCGAGCGTAAACATACGTATGCTGCATATTAAACCCATTGCTAACCCATTGAATCTGCGGATAGCCATCTACTGGAAAAACATCTAAGGCCCAATCATTGACCGCAAATTGGTCTAGGGAAGCATCATACATAGCAGCGACCATTTCTGCGGCCACTTTTTCACTTTTAGGGCCCGATATTTTAATTTGCCACTCTTCTTCTTGTCCAGGTTTTAATTTATCTCTAAAGGTCGCATATTCAATTTTTAGTTCCTTATTTGACCAAGGGACATTAATCGTCTTGCTTTGTTTATAAGTTCGATTATTATTCGTGAAAGTGATATGATAATGGAAATTACCTCTATCTTTTTCCGCAATTGGAAATTGTACATCTTCTTTACCTTGAATCATCTTCCATTCTCGACTTATCAATTTTCCTTTTTTCTCTACTTCTACTAAGGCATGAATTTCTGACAAACCAGTTCCAATACATACTTCCGCTATTTCGGATGGTTCAAATTTCTTGGTAGGATGGTCCAGCCACATTGCGTCATTTCCGACAAAAGGTTTTGCTGTTAAATCATATAATTGAAAGTATTTTTTAACTTCAATTGCCTGGCCGTATTTGTCCTTAGTCGTTAAGGTTAATTCATACTGACCTTGTTCCCAATTATTAACTGGTAAAGCCCATAAACGCTTCAATCGAGTATCAATGCTTTGTTTGTAAATAGCTTTATCTGCTTGCCAATTCCTCTTTTCATCTTCATTTTTATAAGCATAATCAGGAAATTGCTTTCTAAATTCCTTTTCCGAGAGGGTATAAACATCCGCTTTCTCCCAAAATCTCTTTTTATAAACAGTTGATGGTGTTTTTAATTGATGGACAATAATATCTACCGTCGCTGCCTCAAATTCGCCCGCTAAATTTTTAGTACTTACCTTTAATGGGAATGGTTCGTTTTGTTCAATTTTCTCAGGCACTTCCACATCCGCTACTAGGGCAATATAACCTACCGAAGTTCGCATATCGTTCGATTGCGTTTCTCCTGTTATGTCAGTTACATCCGCAAAAACTCGATAAGTAAATTCTGGCTTCTCATCTGCTGGAATGGATTCATCTGGAATTGCCTTAAATTGAATCGTAAATTTCCCATTGGCATCCGTCGTTCCTACTCCATTCACGATTTCCATTTCTGGTCGTTGGTATGGATTATATCGGTAGTAATAATAAGGTCGGTAAGGAAATCGAACTTGTCGCACCACCCGATATTGAACTTTTGCATTATCAATATTATTCCCTGCAAAGGCTTTCGCTACTCCTTCCACCGTCAGTTCCTCTCCTAATTTATAACTGCCTTGGATTGGATTAAAAGTCACCTCAAACTTAGGTCGTTTGTATTCTTCTACTCTAAAATATTGGCTTCCACCTAAACTAGAAACTAGACTCATACCTCCCAACAAACCACTTTTAGGTGCTTTAAAAGAACCGTTGATTGTGCCATATTCATTGGTCGTCAAACTCAATTTTTCCACTTCCTGCTGATTCACATCAAAAAAGGTGACTTCCACTTTTTTATTCGGCTGAATGGAAGGCATGCCACTCGGTGTTTTTTCAATGACAATCCCTTTAAAGTAAACCGTTTGTCCTGGTCTATAAATGGCTCGGTCTAAGAAAAAGTGAGTATGCATTGTGCTAGGTCCTTGACGATCATAGTAATAATTGGAATAATTATCGTCTAAAAATAAAACATCTTCCCCTTTAATCAATTTGACCTTAAAATTCTCTCTTTCATTCATTTGCAAGCTCACCATTCCTTCTGCATTACTAGTGGCACTTGCTGTTTTTTTATAATTATATTTTCGAGTTAACGCATTATATTTTCGAGTGTATAATTCTGCAATTACACCAGCTAATGGTTTCCCTGTAGTTCTATCTACAATGACCAATTCAGGCTGTAGTTTCCCCGAGGTTCTTGACCAATTTGCCAAATTAGAGACATGGGTAAACGTGTATCCAACTGCGTTATTTTCACCAGAAAAATTAGCGTTATCGGCAATCAATACGCCATAATAACCAAAAGGTAATTTATCTAAACCAATCTCTGTTCGATGCGTGCGATAATCTCCTTCTTGTGGTAAATCAATCGTTTTTTGTTGAATTGTTTTTCGTCCATTTAACCAAGAAACAATATCTTTTTGGCTTTTGCCTATAATTTTATCTTGTTCCTCATAACCAATCTCTACTATTTTTAAATATACTTTAGGTACATTTCGATAGCTAATAGAAGCCAAAATCGGTGCATCTGGTAAGTTTACTTTTTCAATATTTAACTGCAATTCCTTCCGCAATAAACTCGCTTGCAAATTTCGACAAGCATTCGCCCCAACAGATTTTGGAAATTTAGCAATCCCTTGCGTACATAAATTATAAGCTTTTAGCCAATCTAATTTGCCAATATTTTCTGGGTTTGCTTGATACTGCTGCCCTCGGTTATAATATAATTCCGCTAATTTATGTACTATTTCTGCATAAGCTGGGTTATTCAAATATTTGGCCCCTAAGCCTTCTAATGCCTTTTCATATAAATTCTCTTTGTCTCCATTAATGATATTATCATAAACAAATTTCAAGCGTTTTAAATCTGCATCAATTAAAGCTGCTGGAGATTTATCGTCCAAATGTGCTTTTAATACCTCTTGATATAATAAGATGGTTTGGTATTTACCAGATTCGGTATCTTTCGTCTCAAAAGTAGCTTTGACAAATTCTTTAGCTGGTGCAAATGCCACTTTATCTCGCAAATAGAATTTATAAGCGGGTTCCGTTAGGTTATTCCCTTGATTATTAAAAAAGTCTAAAGCTCTATGTGCTAAAAAGTCATATAAGGTAGGTCTTAACCCTTCCGTATTCTGCCCTTTTTGCAAAATAATATTAAATTTATCAACATCAATCTTTTTGGTCATTTGACCACTAACTGATGCCAAATACAATGCCCTGCTTTTATCAATTAATTGCCCCATGGTCCAAGTCCGCACATCGTCATTTTTGAAATCGACGGTCTCCGTTCTATCTCTAATTTTCCAGAGGTTATTTTGCAAATATTGGCTATACATTTCTGCTTGCATAGATTGCAAGACCGCCTTAGCAGGAAACTCCGCTGTTTCTATTTCTTGTTCAAAAGCATAAATCGCCTTCACCAAGCCATCTTCTTCTAATTGGACCTGATATTTGCCTTTATATATAATGGCTTTAATCGTTTGTGGACTATTTTCCTCTTTTTTAGCCTTATTATATATTGCTTCTACATGTTCTAAAGCAGATTTGGGCAATCCTTTTTGTTCAAGAGAATCGACTATTTCCCAGGCTTTTTCGTAACTCTCATTTTCAAAATTGGGCATTAGTTGATTTTGTGTGTTAGTGTAAAAATGGAGTGATGCCATTGCCAAAATAGCAACGAACAACAAAGGTAATTTTCTCATAATTACTTGTTTTGATAGTTTCATAGAGTTTAAATGCGTCTCATTCATAAGATAACCGATTGATTGGTAATAACTTAGAAACGAATTTTGTGGAAGATAAAGTATTTTGTTTGTGTTTTCCAAAAAAATCGCCCTTTTTGCTGATAAATTTTGCAGGATGGAAGGTTTAGTCCATAAACGCTTCTTTTCCCATTTATTTGCTAGTAAGACGTCAATAGATTGGAAATTGCATAAAGGGGAGTTCTTTTTAACGAGGTGTTAACGTTTTGGCAGATAGAACAGGTTGCTGGTTATCTGCTTCGGATTACCCGTTAGTACGTCCAAACGGGCAACTGAATCAAACCCCAAAATCATCTACTTCCACCACAGCCCCAGCTTTCAAATCCCCCAACCAAATCCCATGAATCCGTACTCGAAACAAACGAAGCGTAGGAAAACCAACAGCAGCGGTCATCTTTCGAACTTGCTTAAACTTCCCTTCGGTCAAAATAATAGACACCCAGCTGGTTGGCCCATGTCGTTCATCTCTAATTTTTACAATTCTAGGCAGAAATTCAGGTGGTGGAATTAATCGACTCGCTTGACAAGTATTGGTCATATATTTTACATTGCGAATGCCAATTTCTACGCCATTTTTCATTTGTTCAATAGCAACTTCATCAACCACCCCATCTACCTGCGCATAGTATTCTTTTTCAATATGCTTCGCTCGTACTCGCTCACTCATTTTACCGTCCGTCGTCAAAAATAATAGTCCTTCTGTCGTTTTATCTAGCCGACCAATCGCCATCGTTCCTTTTGGAAAATCATATAATTCACCTAATAATTGGGTCTTTCTGTTTGTCTCCAAGACAAATTGGCTATGAAAATTATAAGGTTTATGGATAATAAAGTGCCGATGCTTCGTCATAAATTCTTGACTTTGGTAAAAAGCTGCAATAATAATAGGTTTTTCTGGTTTGTCTCCAAAAATAGTTCAATCAATTGCTTGTTTTAACAACAATTGTTCGTCTTTACTACATTATTAAATATTAATACAATTTAATTGAATCATTATACAATTTAATTTATCTTTGTCTCATTAATAAAAAGCATTCCCTTTCAAAAAAATACAAATTTAGAAGAGAGAGTAGAGATTAGAGAAAAGAGATACAACGCTAACGTTCCATCAATTGTGTCTTGCCTCTAATCTCTACTCTACAAATTTAAATACAATAAAAAACCCTGATTATGACTGCGACAAATTTGTTATTTGAAAAAAGAGCTAAAAATACCCCTAAAAAACAAGTAAAGATAAAGGACAAGTCCCTCACAAAATCCCCTCTAAAAAGACAACGCATCCTTTCCGATTTTAAAATTGCTTATCAAAGTCGCTTGGTGAGTAATGTTACTCGCAAAGAAGTGTTGAATGGTCGTGCAAAATTTGGTTTAGAAAGTTCTGGTAAGGAGCTATTGCAATTGGCAATGGCGAATAGTTTTCAAAAAGGAGATTTCTTCTCTGGCTACTATCGAGACCAAACTTTTATGATGAAATTGGGCATTGCCAATCCTGCCGAACTTTTTACGGCTATTTATGCGGACATTGATAATGATAAATTTTCGGGTGGACGGCAAATGAATAATCATTTTGCTACACCAATGATTGACAAGGCAGGTAATTGGTTAGCACATACACAGCTTTATAATATCACTTCTCCCCTAGCCCCATTAGCAGGACAATTGCCACATGCTTTAGGACTTGCTTTTGCTTCTAAAAAATTTAGAGCGAGCAATCAAATTGATGAAAATCTAAGTATTAATGGTAATGAAGTGAGTTTTGCCGTTTTAGGGGATGCGACTACTTCAGAAGGTATATTTTTCGAGTCTGTTAATGCAGCTTGTGTTTTACAAGTTCCGATGATTTTTGTGATTCAAGATGATGGTTGGGGTATTTCTGTGCCCACTGAATTACAAACTGCTAAGGGTAATATTTCTACGGTGCTACAAGGTTTCCAAAGAGATTTTAAGGGAGAAAAAGCTTGTGAAATTTATACCGTAAAAGCTTATGAATATGACAACTTATACGAGACGTTTGAAAAAGCGGTAAGCATCACTCGAAAAGAACATGTTCCTGCCATTATTCATATTACAGAATGTACCCAACAAAATGGGCATTCTACCTCTGGAAGTCACGAACGATATAAACCTAAAGCAAGATTGGAATGGGAAAAAGAAATGGATTGTTTGGTGAAATTTGAGGATTTTATACGAGAAAATAAATGGGCAACTACGGAAGAATTAAATGAAATAAAGATAGATTTAGCCAAAACGGTTAAAGAAGGAAAACAAGCTGCTTGGCAACAATTTCAAGTGCCTTTTAAGGCAATGAAAAAAAAATTAATCGATATTCTTACCCCTTTAATTACCAATAATTCTGCTAATGAAAAACTAAATGCCATTTATAAGGCATTAGTCAATATGCCGCATGGCAATAAGTCAGATTTATTAGAAACTGCTCAAAAAGTATTATTGGTATTGGGCATGCAACAATCGACTAAAATTGAAGCCTTATTAAATTGGTGGCAATTAAATAATCATCAGTTAGTCAATCAGTATCAATCTAATTTACATAGTGCTACGGATAAAGCGGCAATCAATGCGCCTATCATTCCTGCCATTTTCACGGAAGAAAGTCCAATGATGAATGGCTATGAAGTCCTAAACAAATACTTTGACCAATTATTTGACCATAATGATAAAGTCTATGCTTTTGGGCAAGATGTTGGAAAAATTGGTGGCGTGAATCAATGCTTTGCTGGCTTACAAAAAAAGTACGGTGAAAACAGAATTCATGATGCTGGTATTCGAGAATGGACGATTGTTGGACAAGCTATTGGCATGGCAATGAGAGGTTTAAGACCAATTGGCGAAATCCAATATTTAGATTATTTGGTCTATGCACTACCCGCTTTAACGGATGATTTAGCGACCTTAAGATGGCGAAGTAATGGGCAGCAAAAAGCGCCTGCTATTATTCGAACTAGAGGACACCGCTTAGAAGGTATTTGGCATAGTGGTTCACCTATGAGCATGTTATTGGGCAGTTTACGAGGCATCTATTTATGCACCCCTAGGAATATGACGCAAGCAGCAGGAATGTATAATACACTACTGCAATCGGATGACCCTGCGATTGTTATCGAACCATTAAATGGCTATCGAAAGAAAGAACAGTTACCTAGTAATTTAAAAGAATTCACCGTTCCATTAGGCGTTCCAGAAGTATTAAATGAAGGAAAAGATATGACCTTAGTCACTTATGGTGCTTGTGTATCTATTGCGCAAGAAGCCGCTGAAGTACTAGCTAATTATAATATAAGTTTAGAAGTCATTGATGTGCAAACTTTATTGCCCTTTGATTTAGAACATAGAATTTCAGCATCTATTAAAAAGACCAATCGGATTATCTTTATGGATGAAGATGTGCCTGGCGGAGGTACTTCTTTTATGATGCAGAAAGTATTGGAAGAACAAAAAGGCTATCGATTTTTAGATGCCCAACCTGTTTCTATTACCGCAACTGAACATCGTACGCCTTATGGAGATAATGGAAATTATGTGACGAAGCCTGAAGTTTTTGATATTGTGAAGGTTGCTTTGGAAATTATGAAGGAAGCTGAACCTGCTGTGTTTGGGGCTTTTGGATTGGCTTGACAATTTTCAATTTTCAAAAGGGAGTACAGAAAAAGGCCTCTTCTAAGATGAATAAGCCTATATTTAATGGTTAATCGTTCCTTCTTAATCATTTTCAAAGTTGCTACCTTTTGAAAATTGTTACTTAAAATTTTAAATTGAAAATTATTTTACTACAATGTCATCGCCAAAACAGGTAAGTTAAAGAAATAAAAATATGTAAAAAAC